>JARRNV010000232.1:0-2765 GCA_037384685.1 Sulfurimonas sp. | reverse complement strand
GTTGGCAAACCTGATGTTGACAAGATAGAAGGGCTTACTCCCGCGATTGCAATAGATCAAAAAACAACCTCTAAAAATCCTCGTTCAACAGTGGGAACGATCACTGAAATTTATGACTACTTTAGACTTTTATATGCACGTGTAGGTGTACAGCATTGTCACAAATGTGGTAAAGAGATCTCGCAAATGTCCGCTTCAGATATTATTGCTGAAGTAGCTAAACTTCCAGAGGGTGCAAAGCTTGTTATGCTTGCCCCTCTTGTACGTGACAATAAAGGCTCGTATGCTGACTTGATCCAATCACTTGTACCTTATGGAGAGCTTGAAATTGATATATTAAACCATGAGGAGCTTGATTGCAAAGCTCATATGCATTATTCAGAACACAACGCTTGTTTTGATTGTAAAATCAGTTTTGATCCACTTGAACCACTTAGTTTTTCCTTTAACTCTCCAAAAGGTGCATGTTCTGAATGTGATGGCTTAGGGCTTAGATACGCACTTGATTTAGAGAAAATAATTGATCCAGATTCAAGTATAGAAAAGGGAGCAATTAAAATCGTTTACGGTTTTAACAAAGGCTATTATTTTACATTTTTAAAAGGGTTTTGTGAAGCAAACGGTATTGACATAACCGTTCCATATTCAGAATTAGAGCGTCATCAACAAAAAGCTATTTTACACGGAAGTATCGGTGAAGTAGAATTTTTATGGAAAAAACATAAAGTCAAACGTATTTGGCCCGGAATTGTCCGTATAGCGTATGACATGTTTAAAGATGAAAAAGAGCTTAACGATTATATGAGTGAAAAAGTTTGTGACGTGTGTGGTGGACACAGATTGAAACCTGAATCTTTAGCGGTAAAAGTAGCAGATAAAAAGATTCCGGAACTCTTAGATATGCCAATCTCAAAAACGTATGAATGGTTTGCAGAAGAGAAAAATTTCGAGTACATGGATAAGCAAAATACAATGGTTGCAGCACCTATTTTAAATGAGATTCGAGAGCGCCTTTTCTTTTTACATGATGTAGGTCTTGGGTATATCACTTTAGGGCGTGATGCACGTACGATCTCCGGTGGAGAAGCACAACGTATTAGAATTGCATCGCAGATCGGTTCGGGGCTTACGGGTGTTATGTATGTACTTGATGAACCAAGCATCGGTTTACACGAAAGAGATACATTAAAGCTAATTAAAACACTTCGTAACTTACAGGAAAAAGGCAATAGTGTTATCGTAGTTGAACACGATAAAGAGACTATTGAAAATGCGGACTTTATTGTAGATATCGGTGAAGGTGCCGGAAAATTCGGTGGAAGTGTAGTGTTTGCAGGAACGTTAAAGGAGCTTAAAAAAGCGAAAACTTCTACAGCAGATTATCTTTTTGGACGTAAAAAGATCGAGTATTTTTATAGACGTAAACAAGAGAAGTTTGTAGAGATTAAAAACGTAAACCTGAACAACATTCAAGATCTTAGTGTAAAAATTCCGCTTAATAACTTTGTATGTATTACAGGGGTAAGCGGAAGCGGTAAAAGTTCACTAATATTGCAAACATTACTTCCAACAGCCAGAGAGCTTTTAAACCATGCAAGGAAAGTAAATAAAGTTGCGGGTGTAGAGATAAACGGGTTGGAAAATGTAGATAAAGTGATCTACCTTGATCAAAGCCCGATAGGACGTACACCGAGATCAAATCCTGCAACATATACAGGTGTGATGGATGAGATCAGAAACCTTTTTGCACAAACAAAGGAGTCACAGATCCGTGGTTATACTGCGTCAAGATTTTCGTTTAACGTAAAAGGCGGTCGTTGTGAAAAATGTCAAGGTGAGGGTGAGATTAAAATCGAGATGCACTTTTTACCGGATATAATGGTGAAATGTGATTCTTGTAAAGGGCAAAGATACAACCAACAAACACTTGAAGTGCTCTACAAAGGGCAGAGCATATCTGATGTGTTAAAGATGTCTGTAGATGAAGCATTTGAATTTTTTAAACCGATTCCAAAGATCCATCAAAAACTAAAAACTTTGGTAGATGTGGGACTTGGTTATATCACTCTTGGACAAAATGCAGTTACACTTTCAGGCGGGGAAGCACAGCGTATCAAACTCTCAAAAGAGCTAAGCCGTAAAGACACGGGAAAAACACTTTACATATTGGATGAACCAACAACAGGTTTACATTTTGCAGATGTCGACAGGCTTACGGGAGTGTTACATAAGTTTGTGGAACTTGGTAATAGTGTACTTGTGATTGAGCACAATTTAGATATGATTAAAAATGCTGACTACATCGTAGATATCGGTCCCGAAGGTGGTTCCGGCGGTGGAGAGATCGTAGATGTCGGATCTCCTGAAGAGTTGGCTGCCAATTATGAAAAATCGGGATCGTATACCGGAAAATACTTAGAAAAAGAGTTGCTTTTACATAAGTAGATGGTATAATAGCTTCTATAACGTTATAAAAGAGAATAGAAACTATGAATAGAAGTGAAATATTAATAATTGATTCAAATGTTGAGGATATTAAAGAAATTATTGAACTCATAAGAGATGATGGTCATGCAGTCTCTTATGCTCTTAATTCCCAAGATGCTATTAAACTTTTAAAAACAAAACGATTTGATCTGATTTTTCTCTCAAAACAGATGTCGGATGCGAATGCACTTCAATTGTGTAAAAGTATAAAAAACACTCCTGTATTAGAAGCAATTCCACTAATTGTGTTGGTAGAGAATCAAGACATAGATTCTTTA
>JARRNV010000231.1:0-4309 GCA_037384685.1 Sulfurimonas sp. | reverse complement strand
GAATTTACGTGTAGTAGCGATTGCAGATTTTGCAATTGAACTTCCACCTTGAGAGTATCTAAGTTCGATATCGCGTGTTAAGTTCCCAACTAAGATTATTTTATTGAACATAAGTTTTCCTTAAATTATTCAGCAGCTTCTTCTGTAGCTGGAGCTTCAGTAGCTTCTTCTTTAGCAACTGGAGCTTTGTTGGCTTTTTCAACAAGCGCGTCCCAAGCTTTTACTTCACTATTTTTTTCATATTTAATAGTTACGAAACGAAGAATTTCCTCATTGATACGGAAACGTCTTTCAATTTCAGCAATAGCTGCAGGTGCTACTGAATAGTAGATTACATGATAATAACCACGTTCATTTTTAGCGATTGGGTAAGCAAGTTTTCTCATTCCCATTGCATCTCTAGCAGCGATTTCACCACCGTTTGCAGTGATTACTTCTTCGATAGCAGAAATGCTAGCTTGAATCTCTTCAGCAGTTAATGTAGGTTTTACGATTACTAAGTTTTCGTATTTTCTCATATAGTATGATCTCCTCTTGGTATTGCCTATTTCTAGGCTTTTGTTTCCCTTTCGGATCTAAATATAGTGTCTTAAATGACATTACAAAGAGAAAGGAACACGGGATTATACAGAAATTATGCTTAAATTTACCACATACCATTTTGCTTAGTTTTATGACAAACTGACATACTTTTTAGCGATTTAATTTTTTTAGGATATAGTTTCATAATTCAATAAAAAAGTTTAAATATATGGCAAGAAAAAGACAAAAGAAAAAGACAAACAATTCTAAAATGTTAACTTATACTGCTTGGTTTTTAGCAATAGTAGCACTGATGTTATCTTCACTGGTTGCAGGGTACTATTTTGGTTTTAACGATGCAAAAGATCAAGCTGCAAAAACATTAAAAAGTGAACAAACTAAAAGAGTGAAGTTACTTCAAAAGCTTGAAAAAACGGCAAAAACAGAAAAACAGGATGTTACAAAAAGGCTGCAAGAGGTGCTGAAAAAAGAGTCTAAATCTTATACTTCTGCATCACATGAGATCGATGACGATGAACTTGTAAATCCTCCAAAACAGATTGAGAAAAAAACTGTTATAACGAGTACAAAACCAAAGTTGGCAATTATTATTGATGATGTGAGTACAAAGTCACAAGTAAGTTCAATAAAATCTTTGCATATTCCCCTTACTATGTCATTTTTACCGCCAAGTCCTGCACGTCCAAACTCTGCAAAACTTGCTGCAAAAGAGCCTTATTATATGGTACATTTACCTATGGAAGCGGAGCATTTTTCAAAAGAGGAACCTTACACTTTGCGTGTACATGATTCACAACAAGAGATTTTACATAGAGTTCAAGATATTAAAAAACTTTTTCCAAAAGTACATTATATAAACAATCATACGGGAAGTAAATTTACCTCCAATGAAATAGCGATGAACAGACTCTATTTTGCGTTTGGAAAGTTAGGTATTAATTTTGTCGACAGTAGGACTACTGCACAGACACAAGCACCTAAAGTTTCAAAAAACTTTGGAGTGAAATATGTCGCACGTGATGTGTTTTTAGATCATCATATGGAAAAAGAGTATGTCAAAGAGCAGATTAAAAAAGCCGTAAAATTTGCACAAGAGCATGGCAAAGCGATAGCTATCGGACACCCGCATCAAAATACACTACAGGCATTAAACGAATCAAAAGATATTCTTAAAAATGTTCAGCTTGTAAAAATTCAAGATATATATTAAAGATGATTCAAAAGCTCGATTTTCAAATAGATGTTTTGAAGGAGATGAAAAAGTACCCTGAAAATTTATACTATATAGGAAATCTTGGAGCAGAAAGCCAAATCAATATGCACGAAACCTAACTCAGGAATTTTGCTCAAAACTCGTTCAAAGAGGTATTAAAATTGTGAGTGGCGGTGCTATAGGTATAGATGCTATTGCACATAAGAGCGCAGGTGTAAAAAATACGATCATGGTAGCTGGAACAGGACTAGATAAACGCTATCCTGCTGTAAATAAAAACCTTATAGAAGAGATTGAAAAAGAGGGGTTAGTACTTAGTCAATTTGAAGCCGGTATTGCTTCAAGAAAGTACAATTTTCCACTAAGAAATGAACTGGTTGTCGCACTAGGAGATATTTTAGTTGTAGCCTATGCCGATGAAAATAGCGGTACCATGAGAAGTGTTGAGTATGCATTGAAAATGAAAAAACCTATTTATGTTTTTCCACATAGAATAGGGGAGAGCAAAGCTACGACAGAGTTAGTCAAAAATGGTCTTGCAAAAACCATTTATGATCTTGATGAATTTGCCAATCAATTTGGAACAGTTGTAAAAGAGGATAATTTAGATCCTTTTTTGGAGTTTTGCAAAGCAAATCCAAGTTATGAGTTAGCGGTAAATAAGTATGCATCAGAAGTGTTTGAGTATGAACTTCTAGGGAAAATAAAAATTGAAAATGGGAAGATCTGCCTCAACTAAAAAAATTCTCTATTGTACTAAAGGACAATACACTCTTCAAATAATAAAACGATATAATGTACTTTTTAATAAAGGAAGTGCATGGATAAAGTCAAACTTTCAGCGATAGTCCACTATAACGATGAAGGTATAGTACCACTTGAAAGCAATGTAGAACATGCACTTCAAATAATGTCTAGTGATGAGATCAGCTCTGTTGTAGTAGTTGATGAAAATAAAAAACCTATAGGTATCTTTACTGAATATGATGCACTAAAAATGGTTGCAGAGAATATCACCCTAGATACTAAAATTAAAACTGTTATGACAGCAAATGTCCTAACTATTTCTCACAATAAATATTTACATGATGCATATGTGTTTTTAGTCGATAGCGGTCATCGACATTTAATTGTTGTTGATGATGAGCAAAAGTATATTGGTATAGTAAGTGAAGGAGATTTTTTACGTTATATAAGTCTTGATCATCTTAGTAAAATTGAGATCGTAGAAGAGACTATGGAGAAGACCCCTTTAGTTGTAGAGAGATCAAAAACAGTCCAAGAAGTTGCAAGGCAGATGAGTTCGCAACATTTTGATTATGCAATTATTACAAAAGACTCTGAACCTTTAGGGATTGTCGATGAACGAACAATCACTTCGTATGTAGTAAATCATCAAGAAAAGCACAATATACCGATTCAAGAACTTATAAGTGAAAAAGTCTATTTTATAGATAAAAATGCATATCTGCAAGAAGCTGCAAAAACGCTAACACAACACGGTGTCCGTCAACTTATTGTTGTTAATGAAGATAAGAGCATTGTAGGTCTATTAAGACGTTATGATGTGCTCAAAGCAATTAACGGATCATATTTTGAATTTCTAGTTGAAACAATTGAGAAAAAAAGTGCAATACTTGAACAGCTAATGAATCAGAGAAAACTTCTCTCTGAGAAGACAGATATTTTAGACTCTGTTATTAATTCTATACCTGATTTGGTTTGGGTGAAAGATATAGAAGGAAAGTATATCACATGTAATAAGAGTTTTGAGAGATTTTTTAATGCAAGACGTGAAGAGATAATTGGCAAAAATGATTTTGATTTTATCTCTAAAGAGATGGCAGAGTTTTTCCGTGAAAACGATAAAAAAGCGATCGAAGCAGATGAACCAAGACATAACGAAGAGTATCTTGTTTTTGGTGATGGTAGTTATGAAGGTTTATTTGACACTATAAAAACCCCTATAGAAGACAGCGGTAGAAAAGTGTTTGGTGTTTTAGGTATTGCACGTGATATAACTGAACGAAAACAAAGAGAGGAAAAACTTCAACAAATTGATGCAGAACTTCAAGCTGCCGAAGAATTAGCTCATGTCGGAAGTTGGGCTTGGGAAATTGAAAAAGATCAGTTTCACGGATCGAAAGAATCCCATAGAGTTTTTGGAATAGTAGAAAAAGAAATTATTAGTTTTTCAGAAATGTTAGAGATTATACATCCTGATGATCGAGCATTAATGGAAGAAAAACTTTTCCATGCCACGCAAACAGGTGAATTTAATAATCTCTTTAGAATTATAGTTGAAGGGGAAGAAAAATGGATCAGTTCTTCAGCAAAATTTATTCAAGATGAGTCTGGCAAATATATAAAAGCGCAAGGTATGTTGCAGGATGTTACAGTACAAAAACTCCACGAAATGGAGCTCGAAAAATTAGTAAATTATGATACTTTAACAGGTTTGGCAAACCGTACATATCTTTTAGCACATCTCAAAAAGCTTATTCAAAGAAATAAGCGTAATCAAAATAATGCTGCTATTTTGCTTTTTGATCT
>JARRNV010000230.1:0-3470 GCA_037384685.1 Sulfurimonas sp. | reverse complement strand
AGTGTATCTCCTAGGTGATTTGCATAGAGATCAACATAAAACTTTAATTGTTCTTGATCAAGTCCCCATCTGGCAAATCTTTTCGCAATGATTCCATTTTCCACTTTTGCATCATCGATAGCTGCAAGTACAACAACTAAATGTGAAGAGGTTGTGATTTGCGCTTGATCCCAACAAAAAGGTCTCAGTTTTGCTCGTAATTCATCGTTAGTGATCACTAAAAACTTCCAAAGTTCCAATCCAAAAGAGGAAGGGGAGAGTCTAGCTGACTCCATGATTGTGTGAATATCTTCATCTGAGATCTTTTTGTTTTCATCAAACACTTTACAAGCATGTCTAAATTGCATCGCTTCCATAAATTTGTTTTCCATCTTTATATCCTTAATTTAATTATTGTAACTTTATCTTATGTATGTTATTATGTCAAGAACTTACTAAAAAGTAATATACATACTAAAAGGATACTATTGAAGGTAAAATATGAAGGAAAAGAGTATGAATGTGCTTTCGGTTTTGCACTTGATCTTATCAATGGAAAATGGAAAGGACTCATACTTTGGTACTTGAAAGATGGGACTTTGCGTTATGGAGAACTTAGACGACATCTTGGAAAAATAACTCAAAAAATGTTAACACAAACACTAAGAGAGTTAGAGAAAGATGGGCTCATTAATAGAAAAGTTTATCCTGTTGTGCCACCCAAAGTTGAGTATACAATTACAGAGAATGGGAAAAAATTACTCCCTATTTTTAAATCTTTACAAGAATGGGGTGAGGAAGTAGGTGCACAAATCGGCGAAGTTTTTGAGTGTAGAGGCAAATAGTTTATAGTCATGTAAATAAATATATTTTGTTTTAATTTATTTAAAGGTAGTCTTTGTGAAGTTTTTTAAAAGGTTGAATAATTATGGGATATTTCAATGCACTTAGCGAAGCACTCTTTAAAGAGGGTGAAAACGGCAACAGCATTTTTTACAAATGGGGTGTGTTCGGACGAGGTGTGGTATTACTTGAAAATTGAAGAGCTTACAAAAGGCTTGGAGTATTCACAAACAAAACTAAGTATTTATGATGGCTGGAAAAAAACATCCTATAGATTACCGAAGTATGTTATATGGGGTGGATTTATTATGATGTTGCTACTTGTAGTTTTGGCTATGGTTACATTCTTTTTAGATGATTTCCCTGTATGGATAGGTCTCTTTTTACTTATCTTAGGTGTGTTTGCTTCTTATGGATATTATAAAATGATTATTTTTTCAAAGGATATTCCGGTACCCATCCCACCAGTAAAAACTATTCCAGAAGAAAGTTCAGAAAAAGCGATGGAGTGGAATTTGAAAAACTCCTCTATAGTTTTTTCGGTTTTTATCGTTGTCGCAGGTTTTGTGTATTATGTATATTTTGATGCAAAACAAGAGTATGATGAAAAAATGGCTATGTATGAAAAAATGACTACACAAGAGATGGCAACTTATTTAGCAAAGATAAACAGTGAACCAAATACCATTGACTTGATTACAACGCATACAGGCACAAAAGTAGAAAATAATCGTATCTATTTTTATAGAGAATTAAAATCAAATCCAATTAGTGATATGGTTGTAGATGTTGAACACATTCAAGACGATAAAATTAGAATGAGTAAACAATTAAAAAGGGAGATGTGCGATTCTCCAGCATTCAATCTTTTTTATAAAAAAGGTGGAGAACTGTTGTTTGTTTATAATTTGGTAAAAGATGAGCAAAAAACTTTTTTATTTGATGTAAAAATAGACCAAGATTTTTGTCTTTAAAAAAAGCATAATACGGATTGCTAAAAAGATAAAAAAGTAATATCCTTCTAAATATGAATGAAAATTATGAAAAAATTGAATCAGCCATAGAATATTTGCATAATCATATTGATGAGCAACCGAGTTTAAAAGAAATAGCTCGTACAGTTGGTTTGAGTGAGGCACATTTTCAAAGAGTTTTTGCTGCATGGGCTGGGGTAAGTCCAAAGCGTTACTTGCAAACTATTACAGTTGAACATGCAAAAAAACTTCTTCAAGAGCAAAAATCTACTTTGGATGTCTCTTTGAGCTTGGGATTTAGTAGCACCTCACGACTTCATGAACATTTTGTAAATATTGAGGCGGTAACTCCAGGGGAGTATAAAACAAAAGGGAGTGGTTTAGAGATAGACTACGGTGTACACTCTACACCTTTTGGAGATGCTTTTATAGCAGTTACCAAGCGTGGTATTTGCAAACTCTCATTTGTCGAAGATGGGTATGAAAAAGAGCTTGAAGAGTTAGAGGAAGTATGGAAAAATGCTACTCTAAAACATTCACAAGCAAAAACAAAAGAGATGATCGAGAGAGTATTTGATATGAAAAAAAGAGCAGATGCACCACTCTCGGTCTTAGTTTTTGGAACAAACTTTCAAGTGAGTGTTTGGAAGGCACTTTTGGAGTTGCCTTTTGGGAGTTTAAGCTCTTATGGCGAAATTGCCAGTAAAATAGGAAAACCAAAAGCCTCAAGAGCAGTCGGAAGTGCGATCGGACAAAACCCTATAGCATTTTTGATCCCTTGCCACAGAGTTATACAACAAAGCGGTAAAATTGGCGGGTATCGTTGGGGAGTGACTAAAAAACATCTTATTCATGCGTGGGAAATGGCAAATAATGGAACCTTTTAAAAATATATATAACGAAAAAGAGATCGTAAAACTTGCAACTGAGATAACAAAGGTGTATCCGAAGTTTCAAAAAGAGGTTTTTATAGACTCACTGATCAATGAGACTTGGGAAGCAAAGGAATTAAAAGAGCGTATACGGGCAATCTCATTATCTCTTGGAGAGTTTTTAGAAGAAGATTATTTGCAATCTTTGGAAGTTTTAAAACAGGTTCATCCTAATTTTAATGGACTTTTTCATCTAGTATTTCCCGATTTTGTAGAGGTGTATGGCTTGGAACAATATGAAGCTTCGATCGAAGCTTTGAGAGTTTTTACTCCGCAATGTAGTAGTGAGTTTGCAGTACGACCTTTTTTAGTGAAATACCCAGAGTTTATAGAGGTATTTAAAACTTGGGCAAAAGATGAAAATGAACATATCAGACGTTTGGCAAGTGAGGGGTGTCGTCCAAGGCTTCCTTGGGGAATGGCGTTGCAAGAGTATAAAAAAGACCCTGTAAAAGTGCTAGAGGTGTTAGAAATTTTAAAAGATGATGAGAGTGAATATGTACGAAAAAGTGTAGCGAACAATCTCAACGACATCTCAAAAGATAATCCACATATTGTCAAAGATATTTTTAAAAAGTGGTATGGAGATTCAAAAAATAGAAACTGGATCGTAAAACATGGATCGAGGACTCTTTTAAAAGCGGGTGATCAAGATGTATTAGAGCTTTTTGGATATAGAAGTGATGGGATCGAGGTTGCAAACTTACAAGCTAAGCAAAGCATAAAAATGGGTGAGTATCTT
>JARRNV010000229.1:0-4633 GCA_037384685.1 Sulfurimonas sp. | reverse complement strand
TTGTTGTAGCGGCAGTAGTTGTTGTTCAACCTCTGATAGCTCTTGTTCCGATGAGGTGAGTAAAAAGTTTTCTCTCAAAGGAGTATTTAAATACGCATTTATCACACTGCTTGGAGATATAGCCTCCCCTTTACTTGTCGGGCTTGTGCTCGGTGCTTTGATCACGATAGCAATTCCGCAAAATTTGAGTGAAATACTCCTTGAGTACTCATGGCTCTCTTACGTTATAGTTATCATCATCGCAGTGCCTATGTATGTGTGTGCAACGGCTTCACTTCCAATCGCTGCGGGACTTATGTTGGCCGGTGTTTCACCGGGGGCTGCATTTGTGTTTTTAAGTGCGGGTCCTGCTACAAATACAGTCACTATAGGTGTTGTAAAAGAGATGCTTGGAAAAACTACACTCTACATCTATTTAGGGACTATTATAGTTGGTTCTGTCCTTTTTGGGTTTGTTTTAGATTATATCATGAGCGGTGTAGATATAAAAGAGATGATCGATCTGCATGAAGAAGCAGGAATGATCGCAATAGTCTCAAGTGTTGTTTTATGGGGCTTAGTTTTATATTTTGTATTTAAATCAATAGCGGCCAAATTTCAAAGAGTTTCATAGTAGTTTTTAAAACACTTTTTACTATAATCACTTTATGATTTCCCAAGACTCCATAGAAGCCTTAAAGGCACGACTTGATGTTGTTGATGTTGTTGGTAGCTATGTAGAGCTCAAAAAAGCAGGGGCTAATTTTAAGGCACCTTGTCCATTCCATGATGAAAAAACAGCTTCGTTTGTAGTGAGTCCGTCCAAACAGATATATCACTGTTTTGGATGTGGAGCTGGTGGGGATAGCATCAAGTTTGTAATGGAGTATGAAAAACTAAATTATCCAGAAGCTATAGAAAAACTTGCCTCACAGTATAACTTCTCACTAACATATACAGACTCTAAAGATAATAAACCACGATCGCAGTTAATGGAAAAACTAAACGAGTGGTATCAAAATCTTCTCTCACACAATCAAACTGCTATGAGTTACATCCATGAGCGTGGGATCTATGAGAGCAGTATAGAGAAGTTTGGGATTGGATACGCTCCAAAATCTCATGAGACTATCAATTATCTGCAATCGCAACAGTTTAATATCGCTGAAGGGATCGAGTTTGGTGTAGTTGGGCACGATCCTGATCGTGGTCAAACATTTGCACGTTTTATAGAGCGGATCACGTTTCCGATCCATTCGGCAAACGGAAGCATAGTTGGTTTTGGAGGTCGAACGATCACCGGACACAATGCAAAGTATGTAAACTCACCGGAGACAAAATACTTTAACAAATCACGCCTGCTTTATGCGTACAACATCGCAAAACAGGCAGTATTTAAAAAAGCAGAGATCATCATTACCGAAGGATATCTCGATGTGATCATGTTACATCAAGCAGGTTTTGACAATGCAGTTGCAACTTTAGGTACTGCACTCACAAGCGAACACTTGCCACTGCTTAGAAAAGGAAGCCCAAAAGTTATAATGGCATACGACGGGGACAAAGCGGGGCGTGCAGCAGCACTTAAGGCGAGTAAACTACTCAGTGCTGCAGGCTTTAACGGTGGTGTTGTTGTTTTTGAGGGTGGACTCGATCCAGCTGATATGGTAAAAGATGGCAGAGTAAATGAGCTCTCAGATATTTTTCATCACCCTAAACCTTTTATAGAGTTTGTGTTAGATGAACTACTTTCACTCTATGATCTTAAAGATCCAAAAGCTAAAGAGTCTTGTATGGCAGAAGGTGTATCGTATTTGAAAACACTTTCACCTATTTTGCAAGAGGAGTATAAAACCTATTTGGCTTCCCGTTTAGGTGGTCTTGGAGTTTCTCCGTCACTTGTAAAGCTAACAGGACAAACAAATAACGCTCCACGCGAGTTAGTGCAAAAAAATACACATAAAGATATGTGGGAGTTAGGATTAATTAAAACTGTTTTAGAAAAACCGGAGTTTTTAGATACGGTTTTAGATGTAATTGAACCTGCAATGTTACAGTTTCATTCCCATGAGTTTTCTCTCGCACTCAACGGAAAAACAGAGGCTTCGGAGTTAATGGCTATTTTGGTTGATGAAACAGTAAAAGTACTGAAAAACATCTTGAGAAAAACAAAAAAGAAGTAAAATTAAATACAAATCCCCAAAAACAAAAAACTGTAAAAGAAAGTAAATCTAAAAAAGTTCCTGAAGAAAATAAAGATACAGTAGAAGAAAATAATAATATATTAGAATAATTGGTTTTTTTATAAATAGATAACTTTTTTGTGATAAAATTCACTCTAAAAAATTCAAGGTAAACAGTGTTATTATGACACCCAAGTGCCTTAACAAGGAAATAAAATGAAAGCAATAGCCCTATTTAGCGGTGGTTTAGATTCTACATTAGCAATGAAGCTAATTATAGATCAAGGTATAGATGTGTTGGCAATCAATATATCTACAGGTTTTGGAAGTACAAAAGATAGACGTGAACATATGGAAAATATGTGTCGTCAAGTTGGCGCAGAGTTTAAGATCGTTGATATTCAAGACGAGTACTTACAAGATGTATTGTTTGATCCAAAACACGGCTATGGGAAACATTTTAATCCTTGTATAGATTGTCATGCAAAGATGTTTGAAGTTGCAAAGCGTATTATGGAAGATGAGGGTGCATCGTTTTTGATCAGCGGTGAAGTTCTGGGACAGCGCCCGATGTCGCAAAATAAAGATGCTCTGCAAACTGTTTTAAACGAGTCAAATTGTGAAGGTTTGCTACTGCGCCCAATGTCGGCAAAACGTTTAGCCTCTACAATCCCTGAGATTGAGGGCTGGGTTGATCGTGAAAAACTTGAAGATATTATGGGTAGAAGTCGTGATCGTCAAATGGAGTTGGCAAAAGAGATAGGGCTAACTGACTTTGAATCTCCGGGTGGCGGATGTCTTTTAACAGATGAAAATTTCGGAAAAAAGATGTGGGACTTTATTAAGTTTGATCAATTTGAAAAGCAAGATATCCCTGTTATGAAACATGGTCGCCATTTCCGTTTAGCTGATGGTGCAAAGCTTGTAATCGGACGCGATAAAGATGAAAATGAGTTTTTACAAAATATTCAAAACGATAAGTTTTTTCACATAAGAACGGTAGGTATCCCCGGCCCTCATGCACTCCTTAGTAAAAATGCTACACAAGAGGACAAAGAGCTTGCAACACGGGGAATTTTGACTTACTGTAAAACGAAAGCAGATGAGAATTATACTTTGTCTTTTGATGGTCAAGAAGTGACAGCGACACCTTTAGAATCACGTGAACTTATGAAACCTTTTTCTATAATGTAGAATTATGCTATACTAGTTTTAAAAAAGTGGGGTCTTCAATGGCAGGTGTACATTTTTCATTTGAAAATTTTGAGCAATTAATTGCGTTAAATATTGGAATAGCTGATAGATTAGATGAAAATCGTGCAGAAAGTTTCACAATTCTTTATTGTGATTTTTCAGGTATTGATCTTAATGTTGTGGAAAAAACTTCGGCTGGAATACTTCGTACATCTGATTCAGTAGTAAACTACGGTCCAGATTATTATTTTGTTTTACCGTACACGGATCAATATGGTGCTGTAAGTGTAAAAGAAATCTTTGAAGAGTTTTTTGATAAAACGCTTCCCTCTTGTATGGTTAGTTACCCAATAGATGGAGATAATGCGCAAGAGATTATGAAAAGTTTAGAGGAAGAAAAGTTAAATATCTAAACTATTTTAGAGGATCAAAACCATTTGTAGAGAATTTATAACGTTTTGAGTTTTGATAAAAAGAGATCGCTTTTGTGATCTCTTGCTGGCGGTAAAGCTTCTTATCGCAAACCACCCTGCATTTTATTTTTGGATTGTTCATCGCTTCTTTGTTCTGGGGTGAAAAAGTTGAGTCGAAAATCCTCTCACCAAACAATAAAACCGGTATAAAAAATAGTAGATACATTTTCATTGCAACTACATCGACACATAAAGTAAGAACTTAAATGTTGGAACGTTAAATGCTATATTTTCCCAAAGTTCCAAAATATGGAGGGAGAATTATGATAAGTTTAGATCTAAAACCTGATACTAAAACAGCATCAAAACTTGTTCTACCAAAAGACACACCTACGTCTACTCTCTCTTTTGCTTCATTTTTACATACAAAACAAACTCAAAAAGAGGATCCGAAGTTAGCACAAAATGGTGCACTTGTACTTTCACTGCAAGAAAATAATGCAACCGATGAGAAAACAAAAAGTACAAAAAACAATTCATCTTCAATACTCTCGTTATTAAAGTCTGATGATTTGCAAACTTTAAAAGAAGAGGTAAAATCTTTAGAGTTAAACCCTGAGATAACAAACAATAAGACTGTTGCTGAACTCAAAGTGATTATTCAAGAAGCAAAACAGTACTTGAAAAATAAAATCACGTCTTTAGAAGGATTTAAAAAGAGTGAGATCGCATCTCTGCCGAAAACTTTAAAAGGACTCACGCAGGTAGCTAAGAAATTAGGGATTGATCTCTCAAAAATTACACTTGAAGAGGTAAAGCAAACCGTTTCAAAACCTACAGTAAAAAGCGATGAGAAAATACTAA
>JARRNV010000228.1:0-2504 GCA_037384685.1 Sulfurimonas sp. | reverse complement strand
TGTACTATTCTCAACTTTATGTTATGGGGTAATATTGATTCAGATCAGTGAACATATCTTTTTAGATAAAAAAACTTTTGAGCTTGACATTGCAACAGCTTACTTGCCAAATCCTTACAAACCTTACCCTTACTTGATTATAAAAAATTTTCTAAAACCTCATGAACTACTTTTAATTGTAGATTCAATCTACCAAGATAAAAATGCTGAAGTTGCAAAAGTAAAATCTGAAGTTATTCATGGTGTTGTAGAACCTAAAATTATAAAAAAATATAGAGACACCAATATTTACGCAATCAACGAGCATCTGAACGAAATCTATCAACATAGATTTCAGGAAGTTCAAAAAGAGATCGAGTCCTACTTTAAAGTTGCTATCACCCTCTCTACCTCTGTACAAGCTTTAGAGTATACCCAAGGGGGCTACTATGTTCAACATGCGGATGATTCCAATGCTCTTGTAGATAAGGACAAAAATATTGTTGGCTTTACACCTGTAGCTCCTGAGCGTAAAATTACAACTGTACTCTTTGCAACTTCATATTCACAAACACAAGAAAAGAAATACTTTTTTAATGGTGGAGAGCTTGTCTTTAATTTTTTAAAAGATAAAGAGGGTAAACAAATAGAATTTAAGGCGGATGCTGGAGATATGATAATCTTTCCAAGCAATCCTTACTTTTCACACGAGGTAAAAAAAGTAAAAAGTGGATATCGTCTGACACTTGTTCAGTGGCATAACGCAATTTTAGATTAACTTTTATTGTTGCTTACGCTCTTTTTGTAGTTTTTTATACTCTTTTTCAAATTTTTTACGTCTTGAATAAGAAAGTTTATCTATAAATAAAATACCCTCAAGGTGATCCATCTCATGCTGAATAGCTATTGCCAACAAACCATCAGCTTCTAGTGTTTTTGTATTTCCATCTCGATCTTGATAGTTTATCGTAATAGTTTCATGACGTTTTACGTCTTCGTAAAATTGTGGTACACTTAAACAACCCTCTTGATACACTGTCTCCCCATCTGTTTCTATAACAACCGGATTAATAATCTCTATTAAATTTTCATCCGGCTGATTTCCCTCTTCGTCAGGAATATTTAAAATTAAAGCACAAATTGGATGTGCAACTTGTATAGCTGCTAAACCTATTCCATTAGTATCCATCATCTTCGGGTACATCGCATCTAAAAGGTTGTGAAGTGTTTCATCGAAACACTCTACTTTCTTTGATTTTTCACGCAGTCTTTTATCTGGATATTCAACAATAGTTAAATTCATTTTTTTCCTATCTTAATGACAGTGCAAAGTCGCTTTTTTTATCTTCATAAGCTTTTTGTATACCATCTAGTGCAGATACCACTATCTCTTCAACAGAAAATTTATTATCTATATTCGTAATACCGATAGATATTTTTAATTGAATTTCACGATCAGCGAGAAAGAAGTTAGAATTTGATACTAGTTCGCTTAAACGAATTGCTGCTCTTTTTGCATTCTCTAAATCTGTATGTTTTAATAACATTGAAAATACACCGTTTCCATAATGTGCTACGATATCACTTCGTCTAGATGTTTTAAGAAGCAGTCTTGCTATTGTTCTTGTCATAAGTACAATGGCTTTTTCATTTTGAACACTCTTTTTTAAGCCTTTATCAAGCTCAATCATTATTAAAGAGCTTTTATGTTTAAATTCTGAAATCAAACCTATCTCTTGTTCTATTTTCGTAAGCAAATAGCGTTTATTATAAACACCGAACTTATTATCGAATATAGTTTCGTTTTCAACAGCTTTTACTATTGTTGCTGTCTCGTCATAGATACCTTTCATCTTAGAACTTTGTGTCTTTAAAATAGAATTGAGTTTTGAGACATCACCTTCTAAAACACCTATGACATTAAGTGCTTCTTGTGTTCCTGGATTAGCTGAGAGCTCATCTTTTCTCTTCTCTAAAATTTTGTTCATTAAAGCCATATTCTTATACAGATTAGCAGTTACTCCAAGAATATTTTTAATAGATAAAAATCCCTGTTTTAAATTTTGTTCAAGTGCAATAGTATTCTCATCATCATTACTCTCTTCGAGTTCTAGCATAGAGTGAATTTGACGTCTAAGGTTTTCACTTTTTTCCTCTAATAGTCTGTCAAAGTAAAGTGAAAAGTTGTTTGGTGTAGGTGGTAAATTATCTGATATGAGTGATGCAAGGACCTCTTTAGCATAGATCTCTAGATCACTTGATGGATTGTCAATATCAAAAGGGTTGATGGCGGGCATCTCTTCAGTTTTTTCAACTTCAGCTTCATCTAAATTTCTTCTAGCTTTTTTTCTAAGAATACCTGACATCTTTTTTAACCCCTATTCTTTTTCACTTTTTTCAAGTACCTCATCGATCATACCATATTTTTTTGCTTCCTCAGCACTCATAAAGTTATCACGATCGGTATCTTTTTCAACAACTGAAATTTTTTGACCTGTATTTTTTGCCAAAATCTCATTGAGTTC
>JARRNV010000227.1:0-6204 GCA_037384685.1 Sulfurimonas sp. | reverse complement strand
GGAGTTTAGCCCCTTCTGCACCCCAGATCTTTTTATGATCCCAGTGCACCCATGGGTAGATTTGACTACCGATTTCACCTGTTGGATCTACAGTGTTGATCGTAACTGTAACGTGGTCAACATTGTATTTTTCGATCTCATCAATGTAATCTGGTAGACGAAGACCGTTTGTAGAAAGACAAAGTTTTAGATCCGGTGCTTTTTCTTGAAGCATTCTAAAAGTATCAAATGTCTTTTTAGGGTTTGCAAGAGCATCACCTGGACCTGCAACACCTACAACAGAAAGCTGTTGAATGTCACCACCAACATACAGTACTTTTTTTACTGCTTCTTCAGGTGAAAGTTTTGAACTTGTAACTCCCGGGCGAGATTCATTTGAACAGTCGTATTTTCTGTTACAGTAGTTACATTGTATATTACACGCAGGTGCAACTGCTACGTGAATTCTTGCATAGTGTTGGTGAGCCCCTTCACTATAACATGGGTGGTTATTTATTTTTTCTTGGATAGCCATAGCTTCCGGGTTGTTTGGGTCAAAACCGATATCGGGTGATGTACCGCATCCTCCAGTAGAACAACTCATAAAAAACTCCTTTGTCTTTTGTTTCTTGGGAGTATAGTTTCAAGAACTGTTCCTTATGCGGTTTTAATTAAGAAGATCCTTTTTGAACATTGTTTTTACCATTTGCTTTTGCTTTATATAGGGCTTTGTCGGCATTTTTAAAAATGGAGTTTGGATCCATTTGACTAGATGGACTTGCAACACCAAAGCTACAAGTTATGTAACCAACCTTTTCAATTTTGTAGTTTTGTATCTTTTTACGAATCTCATTAGCTTTTGCAAAAGCAACATTGATGTCCGTATTTAGCATTAAAATTACAAACTCCTCACCACCCCAGCGTGCAAATACATCGGAAGCTCTTACATTTTCTTTTACAATATTTACGAGCTCTACAAGTACATGATCTCCAATATCATGTCCGAAAGTATCGTTTACCTCTTTAAAATCATCAATATCAAACAAGATCAAAGAGAGAGGCGTACCATAACGAGTGAACGATTCAAACTCTTTGTTGTACATCTCATCAAATATCTGTCTGTTATATATATTTGTAAGATAGTCATGCGTTGCTTTGTCGTAGAATTTCTCTTTTTCTTTGATCGCATTATTTTGTTTTGTAACATCATTTATAAATGCTACAAATCTGTTGTTATTGTCTATATTCATAAGTTGTAAACGTATCTCTACATCGTATAAACTTCCATCTTTTCTTTTATGTTTTGTATTAAATACTACCTGCTCAAGTTCATTATTTAAAAGCGGCTTGACTATTTGCCAGAACAGGTCAGCATCAATCTCCGGTTTTATATCCATAGGGCGCATTTTTAAAAACTCTTTATAAGTGTAACCGCAGTTATTAATTGCAGCATCGTTTACATAACTTTTTTTAAGAGGAGCAAGTACACTTACTTGTAAGATCTGCATAATGATAAGGTATGCCATAAGAGAAACAACAATAGATATAAATATGCTCCAAATTATAATCTCATTAAGAAGATGTTTAAAACGTTGTTGGAGCTCACTTTCATCAATTTCCGATATGAGTGCCCAATGGAGTGTATTGAAATGAAAGAGCTTATAAGCTGAGAGTACTCTTACATCTCTATAATCTTTTATAAGTTTATATGAGTGTTCCCCAGAAAGTGCATCTCGGGCTGCAACAGTTTGCACTTTATATTTATTTGGCTCTTTAAATGAGTTTATTAAATTAAAGGATTTTTTGAGCTGCGAGTTGCTTCTTAGGTGAAAATCAGGACCTACAAGATAGCTCTCTCCTGTTTTACCCATTCCATTTCGAAAACCTATGATATCTTCAACGGCATAACTTGGAAGAACTAAAAATAAAACACTTAAAATTTTATTCTCTTCTCTAATGGGTGTTGCTATAAGCAGGTATGGGGAGTGTTCGTTAAAAGCTGAAAATTCGGTATCTGCTATAGTAGTTTGATTTGTCTCTAGCACTTCATCGTAAAGTTTTATTAGATTAGACTCTTCAAAGATATTTGCTGTGATCTTATTGCCTATAAGGTTTTATTTTCGGCACTGAAAATTATTTCAGTATTTTTAGGTTCAACCAAAAACATATCGCTATATTCATAGTCGTTTAAAAATTTATAAATGTATGAATCTTTAGTTACATGTGTATGGCGATAGGTTTGGGCTATTTTTACGATCGATCTTTCGTAAGCGAGTGTATTTATATCTATAAATCTGTGTTCAAAAAAGATTTTGAGTTTGTGGTTTTTTATATTGTTGATAGTATCGAGGTTTTTAAGTGTTTGTGTATAAACGAGGTCTTCCCACCGTAAAGTTTATAAGCAATAAAAAAGTAAGAGGAATAATAATCTTAGGTCTAAAAAAATCTTTTTTACTAATCATAGCAAACCCTTTAAGTAAGCTAGTATAACAAAAGATAATCTGTAACGCTAATAGATTTAAAAAAGTAGTTAAATTCTATTAGCTAAAAGTAAGTATGGGTTTAAGCTGTAAATTGTCCTGCAACTTCTTTAAGAATATCGTTTGCATTTACTGCATTACCACTGTATTTTACAATTTTTACACCGTGTTTTGCCATAGCATTAGCAGTGTTTTTACACGCACGGCTTACTACAATGTAGTTACAACCATCTAAAACTACACCCATTTTGTCATGTTGTGCGATATGCTCTGCGTCATCATGGTCATGATCACATACATGATCTTCATCCGCGTGATCATGATCGATGTCTGTTCGAGGATTATTTTTGATCTCATCTAATGTAAATGAACGGAACATTCCTCCACCTTGCATAGTAAAAATAGCAAATTTTGGAGTGTGTCCAGCATTGCCGAAAAATGTTAAAGAGTCATCTTTTACGGGGATAGATATTTTCATTTGTACATACCTTATGTATTGATTTTTAAAAATTGTAGCAGGAATTTCGTTTAAAAATACTTTATAAAAAAAGGGCGTAAAAACCCTTATTTTATACCTCTACAGCCATTGAGTCTTCTCTTTGGGCTGTAGTAATAGTTTCACGAAATGGACGAGGTTGATTTGCCGGTGAAAGCAAACCTTTTTTCTTGTGAGTTCTGATGAGGTAAGTTCCATCTTCATGACCTTGAACATAGTACTCATCAAACTCTTCTGTGTATGGCATATCCCAAACTATACATCCTTCAGTTGGACATACATCTGCACACTTTGGTACAGTTGAGTCTACACACTCTATACATTTTTCAGGTTTTACGTAAGTGAATTCGCCATCTGCAAGCGGAGACTCATCGGCACTCACGATTGCAGTAGCGGGACACTCTTCGATACATGCATCACAATTAATGCACAGATCTGTTATACGTACTGACATCTTATGCCCAGCGACCTATATTTGCATGTGACTCTCTATCTTCCATAGATACATCAGCAATAAATGCTTGCTCTTTTTGTTCAGGAAGCATAAGACCTTTTTTCTTGTGTTCACGAATTTTGTAAGTACCAGCTTCATTACCTTCTTTGTAGTACTCGTTAAATTCCATAGTGTAAGGCATATCCCAAACTAAAGCACCTTCAGTTGGACAAGCTTCAACACAACGAGGTGTATCTGCGTGACCTACACACTCAACACAACTCTCTGGTTTTACATAAAAGTAAGAACCTGTTGGATTTTTTTCATTGTTTTCATCTAAAATTGCTGCAACTGGACACTCTGGTGCACACGCGTCACAAGAGATACATTCATCTGTAATCATAACTGCCATATTTTTCTCCTAATTTAAGTATACATTCTTATATACATCTAATGTTCCATTCAAAGAATAAATAAAGGTATGGTATCTGCATATATAAATATAATGAATACTTTATTGAGGAGAAAACTTGGAAGTTCTTGTAGATGGTAAAAAACTGGCTTTAGGAAAAAAAGAGCGAAAAGTAGGGAGCGAAGCACCTGCAGTAAGAGTGAAAATGTTAAACGGTGAGACAAAAGTTATAGGGATGATGGCAGAAAATGTTCAGTGTATGATCACACTTGCACATTCATACGATCTTAACGAGTCACTTTTGAATGTGATCAACAAACATAAAGAGAAAGCTAACATTTATGTAGTATCTTCAAGTGAACTTGAAACAACTTATGACGAAGCGATGAGTTC
The DNA here is from genome assembly GCA_037384685.1 of Sulfurimonas sp. Taxonomy (GTDB): domain Bacteria; phylum Campylobacterota; class Campylobacteria; order Campylobacterales; family Sulfurimonadaceae; genus Sulfurimonas. The sequence goes on along the minus strand of JARRNV010000227.1, from coordinate 2,011 downwards.
GATCGAGTTTAAAGATTTTAGTTCAAAATTTGGTGTAAACATTGATGACGACACATGTGCAAAGTCGATCTTTATCATCAACAAAGACGGTGAGATAGTTTACAAAGAGGTTTTAGCTGATATTGTAAGTGAGTTTGACCTTGCTAAACTAGATGAAGAGTTAGATACTGCGATCAAGTTCAAGAAAAAAGGGCACACGCACGAAAATTGGATGGGTGTGTAATGTTAGGCGATACTACGATCACTTGGATGCAAGAAAATGACTACAACACAAGTGACATAAACAAAGTTGGCAAACACGGAAACTCTGCACTTATGAAAGCTGTTCGTGAGGCAAAAAGTGAGATAGCAAAAGAGCTGATCGAAGCAGGGGCTGATCTCGAGATCAAAAATGTAGATGGAAATACTGCATTATGGAATGCATGTTTCGGTCAAGATTACAAATGTGTAGAACTGCTTGTAAAAGCTGGTATAAAACTTGACAGCATGAACGATAACGGTGTAACTGCACTTATGTATAGTGCGAGTGCCGGAAAGTCAGATATGGTAAAACTGCTTTTAGAGTTTGGGCTATCGATCTTGCTGCTACTCCTACAATTTACAAGGCACTTAAAGCAAATGGTATATAAGGCAAAGAAAAAAGATATACATAGTTTAGAACTTCTGTTAAAAGAGCTCTTTGAACAAGAAAAAGAGTTTAAGTATCAAAAAGGCTTACATACAAAAGCGCTTAAAAAGATACTCAAAGATAAAAAACTTGGACGCATATTTGTGTACAAGATCGAAGACAAAATTGTAGCTATGGTGAGTTTACTTTTTTCTTACTCTACTGCTTATGGTGCAAAAGTGGGAACTCTTGAAGATATGATCGTTTCACGCGAGTTTAGAGGTATAGGTGTTGGTAATGCTCTTTTAGATCATGTGATGAGTTATGTAAAGAAGAAAAAGCTTAAACGCCTTACACTCTTAACAGATAATGACAATAAAGTAGCACATAAAATGTACAAAAAATTTGGGATGAAAAAGTCAGATATGGTGGCTTTTAGAAAGGTTTTATAAGATGGGTATGATAGAAGATAAAATCAAAGAAGATTTACTACAAACCGTATATGCAGATAGCATTGCTATTTATGAATTTATAGAGAGTAGATTTGCTCTAAGTGAAGAGGATCGTAAAGCGGTGATCGAGAAGATTAACACTATGAATGATGGTTTAAATCTTGTTCTTAAAGAAGTAAAGCTCTCATGATAACACCCGCTATCGGTACGCAAGAGCTTTATAAACATCTTGAGCTTTTGATCCAAAGCGACACGCCTGTTTTCATTCATGGAAGCCCGGGGATCGGAAAGTCGTACATCGTCAACGACATCGCGCAAAAGCACAACTTTGAAATTCGCGATATTCGTCTCTCGCAACTCGATGCAGTTGATCTTCGAGGTATTCCATCGATCGAGAACTCACAAACAAAATGGATGCCGCCTGTATTTTTACCCGATGATCAAAACTCTGAGGGGATTTTATTTTTAGATGAGTTAAACTCTGCTCCCCTTTCTGTTCAAGCTGCGATCTATCAGCTCGTGCTCGATCGCAAGATCGGAGAATACACTTTGCCAAAAGGGTGGCGCATTATCTGTGCAGGAAATAAAATAGATGACAAAGGGATCGTATTTAAACTTCCATCCCCTTTGATCAACAGAATGGTACACATCGTACTAGAGGCAAAATATGATGACTTTAAAGTGTGGGCTATTCAAAATAACATTCACTCTTACATCATCGGTTTTCTAGGTTTCCGTCCAGATCTCTTAAGCTCTGAAATGCCAAGTGCAACAGAAGCAAATCCTGCTTTTGCAACGCCTCGTGCATGGAATATGCTTTCAAACATTTTAGATATCTCTCACGACGTAAACACGATCCATCCGATCATCTACGGAACTGTGGGTTATGGTGCTGGAATCGAGTTTAGCTCATTTGTACAGGTGTATAAAACCCTGCCAAATATAGATGCTA
>JARRNV010000226.1:0-4389 GCA_037384685.1 Sulfurimonas sp. | reverse complement strand
CAGCTTCGGTACCTGGCCATGCAGGGATCCAAAGGTCAGCCATACCAGCAGAGTTTGACATACGAGGATCGATTACGATCATTTTTGCACCACGTTTACGTGCATCTGCAATTAAACCTGCTGATTGTTGGAAATAGTGACCAGCATCTGCAGCATGTGATGATTGTAAGAAAATTAATTCTGCATTACCCCAATCCGGAGAGTTTCTATCATCATTTGCCCACTGAATCGTACCTTGACGAGCACCTGCCGAACAGATGTTTGTGTGAGAGTTATATCCATCGATACCCATACTTTGAGGTACACGTGGACCAAAACCATTTTCATTTGGACGACCAACATGGTAAATAATAGATTTTTTAGAGATCTCATCGCCGTTTTTAAGAGTATCGTGAATTTTAGCACCGATATCTTTCATCGCTTCATCCCAGCTTACACGTACCCATTTACCCTCTCCACGTTTAGAACCTGGAGCACGCTTAATTGGGAATGGGATACGATCCGGATCGTACATTTGTGAAGTTACAGCATAACCTTTAGCACAGTTTCTACCACGAGAACCTGTATGTAATGGGTTACCCATATATTTACGTACAGTTAAAACTCCGTTATTAAAGTCGTTTGTATTAACCCATGCAGTTAAACCACATCCAGCCTCACAGTTTGAACAAACTGTAGGAACAAGTGTGTAGTTATTTACTTGGATACCATCAGGGTTTGTTTCACTTCTTACACCGTGACGCTCAATACCACCACGTTTCCAATCTGTTCCATCAAGCTCAGCGAAATTATCCCACTCTTTATGGTCAGGATAAAATGAGATTGAATCTGGAGTGTTTGTAAATTTACTTTCAGCTATAGATTCAGCTGCAGCATCAGTTACAAATACATCTCTAGCAATAGCGGCACCTGCAACAGTAAATGCAGCGCCTTTTAAAAATGTTCTTCTACTTTCTAAATACATTTATAATCCTCTTTCTAACTTAACGGTAATAATTGTGGTATTACTAACCATACATGTTTAACAATCCATAGACCAACGATTGCTAAAATAGCTGCTAAATTTAATATTGCAGAAGAGTTACTTACTCTACTTAATGCTACAAGTAACATTGGTAAGATATACGCTACCCATTGTCCAATCCAGAACATTGTTGCATATTCACCATCACCTTTTACATAGTGAAGGATTGCAGCAACCTCTTCAGCTTTCATAGCACCAAACACGTACTCAGACATATAGATAATAAATGCCATTAATGCACTTAAACCTAAAATAGCACCGAAAAATCTTTTTGTCTCATCACTAAGTTTTGAACCACCCATTAAAATGATAGTTGCCGAACCAGCAAGTGTTGCTGCTAAGATCATTTGTGCCGCTTCTGTTGGCATTTGCCATAGTTCACGAGCAGTAGCTTCTGCCATAATTCCTGCAGTATAAAGTGTAACAGGGATAGCAAGTAAAGTTACCCAGAATAAAATTTTGTCAAATAGTTCTGTATTTTTCTTTAAAATCATTACAGCTATCATAATAGTTTCTAAACCAACAAACACTGTTGCCATCCAAGCTCCCACTGTAATTGCTGAAGTCCAGTGTGGATAGAAGAAAATATGCCACATTCTAAGTGGTTGGTGTAAATCTGCTAATGTGAAAAGCAAGAAAATATTCATAAATACGAAAGAAACAATTAGAGTTGAAGTTCTTAAACCGCTCATTTCACTTGGATTTTTCTTCATTAATAAAAATAGCATAAAGATAAGACCAGTACCTATACTTTTTGCCCACATGTTCATAGTAACATACCAACCCCAAAATACGTCTGGTATAGCTACATCCAAAGTCACTACAGCATTTGTAGCTGCTAAAGTTTCATGTACCATTAGTGGTGCCCTCCTAGTGGAAGATGTGTAATATTGTTGAATAAATTATAACCCTCTTCTCTTTTTGAAGCTAAAGGATTTAGTGTTACATTTCCGCCACCTACATAGTAATGGTGAGGATTTGTACCTTTTTCCGGCTTACGTACTTGTACATTTCCTTGATTCTCTTGAATATATTTTGAGATATTTGAAGTTGGATCATCAAGGTCACCAAAAATGTTTGCTTGAACTGGACAAGCAACAACACACGCAGGCATCATAGAAGAAGCGATACGGTGAGCACAGTATGTACATTTGTCAGCTGTTTGTGTTTCCGGATCTATATAGATAGCACCGTAAGGACATGCCATAACACAACCGGCACAACCTATACATCTCTCTTTATCAACATTTACAATACCGTTTTCAATGTAATGTAAAGCACTTACCGGACAAATTCTCTCACACGGAGCATTCTCACAATGATTACATCTAAGTGGTGTAAAAGTTCTTTTTGTTTCTGGGAAAGTCCCCACATCCACATATTTAACACGAAGTCTCCATGTACTTAGTGGAACTTCATTTTCCACTTTACATGCGATTTCACCAATTTTTTTGGTTTAGTTTTTTTCCATAACTAAGACTAATTTATATTAAAAGAAGCCCTTATACAGGGAAAAAGGCTTTTTTTACTAGTGAATATACTAGCTAAGTATCCTTAAATAAAATATAAATTTATGTGATTTTTTTGAGATAAATTGTAGAGTGAGTAGTTTTAAACTTAAAAAGTTTTTTTAGAAAAAATCATTAAAAGTTGATTGAATTAATTTTATAATTTCTAGTTATATCAAGAAGTGATACTACTTTGATTATGTCATCTTTTTTTATATCTTCAACATTGTCTGCGAAATAAGCGATCACACTACTCTCAACAAGTGGAGAGAGCATTCCTGATCCTATTTTATTGTTACGAGTTGGATAAAAGCATCCTTCTTCTAAAAACCCAAGTACCATATTATCGCGTCCGGAACGAAGATGTAAATCTTGTCCCATCTTTACACTGAGTGCATTATGGTAACAATTACGGGCTCCCTGCTTTTTAAACAGTGCCGGAATTGAGAGTGTAAATACATTTAACATAGTTGTCAGTGGATTTCCGGGCATTGCCATAACGAGTGTTGTTCCCATTTTACCCATCATTGTAGGACGTCCCGGCTTTACATTTACACCATGAAAAATAGATTTGAGTCCATTGGTAACAAATGCTTGATATAAGAAGTCGGCATCCCCCATACTTATACCACCGGTAGTTATAACTACATCATAAGAGTTAAGTTTTGAAATGAATGCTATAGTTTGATCAAGATCATCAGGAATAGCACCAATATATGATGCATTAAATCCAAACTGTTTTAGTAGTGATTTAATCCCAAAAGCGTTTGCATTATAGATCTCATCCTCATCTGCTTCTTCCCAAGGCTCCCGAATCTCATCACCGGTAGACACTACTGCTATATTTAACGGAGCTACAACTTCAACTAAAGTTATACCTTGTGCTGCTAAGAGTGCAATATGTGCAGAAGTTAGAATCTCTCCCTTTTGAAATAATATGTCACCGACTCGTAACTCTTCACCCTTTTTTCTTAAATTATCTCCTAAAGAGATTTTTTCAGGAACTACGACACTTTGAGCTGTTACATCTTGACAGTTTTCAATAGGTGCAATCGTATCTACACTTGGAGGAACTTTTGCACCCGTCATTATTTTACAACATTCACCCTCTTTGATTTCACAAGTTTGTTTATCTCCTGCAAAAATTGTTGCAACGATTTTTAGTTTTTTTCCTTTATCACTATTTTTAAAGGCAAACCCGTCCATTGCAGAATTATCAAATGAGGGTAAATTTTTCTTTACAACAATATCATTAGCTAACACTGACTGTTCTGCTTCCATAGTAGGAATAAAGCGAGACTCTGTTTTTGGAGTTATTATATCTATAACTTTTTGTTGTGCTTCACTTAATGATAATGATGTAAACTCTGCCAAATCTTGTCCTATTTTTTTAGTCTTACTCTTACAGATTGTTCGTGTGCAGTTAAACCTTCAGTATTTGCAATTAATGCACACTCTTCCCCTATCTCATTAATAGCATTAGAACTAAATGAGATAATAGAAGATTTTTTCATAAAATTCTCAACACTCAGCGGTGAGTAAAACTTTGCAGTCCCACCGGTTGGAAGTGTATGGTTAGGTCCGGCTACATAATCACCGATAGCTTCAGGAGTATTATGTCCTAAGAAAATAGCACCTGCATGCTTAATATACGGTAATAGTTCAAACGGTGAAGTAGTAGCTACCTCTAAGTGCTCAGGTGCGATCTCATTCATTAACTTGATCGCTTCATCCATATCACTACTTACAATGATAGCACCACGCTCTTCGATCGACTTTCTTGCAATCTCTTCACGTGGAAGTTTAGCAAGCCAATTCTCAATCTCAACAGCCACCTCATCAGCAAGTTTTTGTGAT
>JARRNV010000225.1:0-2546 GCA_037384685.1 Sulfurimonas sp. | reverse complement strand
TGCGTGTGACTTGATCGAAGAAAACGGTTTTCATGTCGATGAGTTTTTACAAGTGACAAGTAGATTAAAAGAAAAATTAAATCTGGAAAAGGAATAAGTTGCTAAATATATCAACACCTGCCTATATATGTGAGGAGGCGCTTTTAAAGAAAAATTTAGAACTTTTGGATTATGTTCAACAACAAAGCGGAGCTAAAATTATTTTGGCACTCAAAGGTTTTGCAATGTACTCAACCTTTGATCTTGTGAGTAAATACTTACAGGGCTGTACGGCAAGCGGTCTGCATGAAGCAAAATTAGCAAGAGAAGAGTTTTGCAAACATAACGATAAAGCAGAAGTACATACTTACTCACCGGCTTTTAAAGATGAAGATATAGAAGAGATCGCTCAAATTTCTGATCATATTGTGTTTAACTCTCCAAGCCAATTACAAAAATTTGCTTCAAAAGTGAAAGAGATAAACTCAAATATAGAGATCTCACTTAGAGTAAATCCTGAAATCTCTTCATCACCCGTAGATATATATAATCCTTGTGGAATTTACTCAAGACTCGGGACAACACTTGAAAATTTCGATGAGAGTATTGTCGAACATCTCGACGGTCTGAATTTTCATGCACTTTGTGAACAAGATTCTGATGCTTTGGAAGAGGTGTTACTCTCTTTTGATGAAAAGTTTGGAAAATATCTTAAAAATCTAAAATATGTCAACTTTGGAGGTGGGCATCATATTACACGAAAAGGGTATGATGTAGAAAAACTTATTTGGTTAATCAAAGAGTTTAAGAAAAAACATAATAATATCGATATTTACCTAGAACCTGGTGAAGCTGTTGGTTGGGAAACAGGCTTCTTGGTCTCATCTGTACTTGATACTTTCAAAAACGGTATGAATGTAGCTATATTAGATACCTCTGCTGAAGCACATATGCCCGATACTTTAGCAATGCCATATCGTGCTATGATTCGTGGAAGTGGTGAAGCCGGTGAAAAAGCATATACTTATAGACTTGGTGGCAATACCTGTTTAGCAGGGGATATAATGGGGGACTATTCATTTGATCAACCGCTGCAAATTGGTGATCAGATCATTTTTGAAGATCAGATCCACTATACCTTTGTAAAAAATACAACATTTAATGGAATAAAACTTCCATCTCTAGCAATAAAACGAGAAAATGGTGAAGTAGAAATAATCAAAGAGTTTGGATATGAAGATTATAAAGGGAGATTGTCATGATTGAAGACAAACATCGATGGAATAAGCGTCATGTTGAAAAACCGATGCGTCATAATGTAGAGCCGTTGTTAGAAAAGTTTATTACAGAAGCAAATATTGGTAAGGCACTAGATATAGCGTGTGGAATAGGGCGAAATACTCACTTTATGGCTGAAAAAGGTTTTGAAGTTGATGCTGTAGATATTAGTGACTATGCACTCTCACAAGTAAAAGATGATTCTAACATCAATAAAATAGAAACAGATTTAGATACGTACACTATCGCACCAAAAAGCTATGATCTTATTACAAACATAAACTTTTTAAGCAGACGACTGCATCCTCAGATTAAAGATGCACTAAAAAGTGGAGGTGTTTTGATATATGAAACTTTCATCATCGCTCATGGTGACTTTGCAAATCCTTCTAATCCCGAGTTTCTACTACGAAAAAATGAACTGCTACATAGCTTTATAGGTTTAGATATCATTTACTACGAAGAGAAAGATGATATCAACTTACGTGGAGAAAATACAAGAGTGGCATCTTTAGTTGCTCGCAAAGCCTAAACTGTAAACTTTCTATACCAATTGTAAAGAAACTGTAAATTCATTGTCAAACTATTCTTGACAAATTTCTTTTATACTTTTCATATCTCAAATAAGGATATGAAAAATGAAAAAGCTATTATTTTTCTCATTTGTAGCAGTTGTATCTATTGAAGCAATAGAGCTCAATCCTCAGATGCAAGGCTACCTCAATTCTCTCAAAGCAGAAGCAAAACAACAAAATTCAAATTTCCAAGAGTTTGACTATAAACGTGGAGAAAAGATTTTCACTAGCGAACATATAGGCAAAAAAGGAAAACTTATATCGTGTGTATCGTGTCATACTACCGATCTCTCCAAAAACGGTCTTAATGAACATACAAATAAAGTTATAGAACCCTTATCGCCGTATGCAAACGCACAAAGATTTACGGATGTCAAAGAGGTCAAAAAATGGCTGCGTAGAAACTTCAACGATGTATACACAAGAGAAGGAACTGCACAAGAAAAAGGTGATGTAATCACGTATATCATAAATAAAAAATAAAAGGATAAAACATGAAAAAGATAATCATAGGTTCATTGCTAGTAGCTGGAAGTTTATTTGCAGGCAGTTACTCAAAAGTTGGTGTAGCACCGGTAAATAACGAGTTGTACAAAGCAGAATGTGCAAGTTGTCATTTCGCATATCAGCCAGGATTATTGCCTGAAAAATCATGGAAAAAACTTATGGGAAATTTGAGTGATCATTTCGGGACAGATGCATCGCTGGATCAGG
>JARRNV010000224.1:0-4981 GCA_037384685.1 Sulfurimonas sp. | reverse complement strand
CGTACTTATCTTTTCTCCCGTTACACTTCGAGAAAACTTCGAGCTTGGTTTGTATCCACATCCACTTAGCCCAACTACTAAAAATACCGACAGAACCAAATAGAATAGATACTTTTTCAAAACCTTAACCCTTAATTACAATATTTACCAGTTTGTTAGGCACTACGATCTCTTTTACGATCTCTTTGCCTTCGATCCATTTAGCAACCACCTCTTTTGCAGTAACTATTATATCCTCTTTAGAAGCGTCTTTTGCAACCTCAATCTCACCACGGTTTTTACCGTTTACCGATACACCGAGTGTGATGCTGTCTTCAACAAATACCTCTTCTAAAATAGTTTGTTTTTTGAGGTTATTTAAGTTGAAATACTTTTCACTCAATTCCCAACAAGTGTGTGGGATCACAGGTTCAAGGATCGATGTAAAGATCCAATATGCTTCTGTCCAAACATCTGCATTTTCTTGAGCGTTTAGTGCATTCATAGCTTCCATAACACCTGCGATCATTGTGTTAAAAGTGTATCGTTCATTATAAACATCTTCTGATCTTTGTAATGCTTCATACACTTTCTTGCGTGCAAATTTTTCCTCTTTGCTAAGCGATGTATGATCAATTACAGGAATTGAATCTGTTGCTACAACATTTGCTGATCTCTCAAAGAAACGTTTAATAAATCTAAATGCACCTTCAACACCGCTGTCATTCCACTCTAACTCTTGAGTCGGCGGTGCAGCAAAAAGGATAAATAGACGTGCAGTATCCGCACCGTATTTTGCAATTATCTCATCAGGATCAACCGTATTGCCCTTAGATTTTGACATCTTTGCACCGTCTTTAAGCACCATACCTTGAGTAAGGAGCTTATCAAACGGTTCATCAAACTCTAAATATCCAAGATCACGAAATACTTTTGTGAAAAATCTTGCATATAGTAGGTGTAAAATCGCGTGTTCAATACCACCGATGTAGTGATCAACACCCATCCAGTACTTGATCTGTTCTGCCGAGAATGCTTCTTTTTCCCAGTTAGCTTCCGATGCACAAAAACGTAAGAAATACCAGCTAGACTCAACGAAAGTATCCATCGTATCTGTTTCACGTACTGCATCTTTTCCACATTTTGGACATTTGCAGTGCTGCCAAGTTGGATGCTTTTCAAGAGGATTACCCTCACCTGTGATCTCAACATCTTCAGGAAGTGCAACTGGAAGATTTGCTTTGTCTTCCATTACGAGTCCACAATCATCACAATGAATAAATGGAATCGGAGCACCCCAGTAACGTTGACGTGAGACACCCCAATCTTTGAGCTTATAGTTAGTTGTTTTTTTACCGATATTTTCAGCTTCAAAATGCTCAATAATTTTAGCCTGAGACTCTTTTGAATTCATACCGTCAAACTCTGCAGAATTAAATAGTTCACCCACTTCCGTGTAAGCTTTTTTATCTAACTCTAACTCACCCTCGTAAGGCTTAATTACAGGATTAATTTCAAGATCATATTTTGTAGCAAACTCATAATCACGATCATCGTGAGCAGGTACTGCCATAACGGCACCTGAACCGTAATCCATTAAAACAAAGTTTGCGATCCATACAGGAATTTTTTTACCTGTTAAAGGGTGTACGACATTTATATCAAGTGAAAGTCCCGCTTTCTCTTTTTGTCTATCTATATTTGAAGCGTTGATCATCTCTTCGATCTGAGCAATTTTTTCATCTGAAATTAGTTTGTTTTCGATCATATAAGTTACGATCTTATGCTCAGGAGCAAGTGCAGTATAACTTACACCGTAGATAGTGTCCGGGCGAGTTGTAAATACATCAAAACTCTCAAATTTCCCATCAAGTTTTGCTTTTGAATCCTCATCAAAAAACAGATCAAATGCTAAACCGTTTGATTTTCCGATCCAGTTATCTTGCATAGTAAGAACTTGTTTCGGCCAACCGCCTTCAAGCTTATGAAGATCATTTAAAAGCTCATCTGCATAAGCCGTGATCTTAAAGTAGTATTGATTCATATCTTTTTTTACGATCGGTGTGTCACATCTCCAACAACACCCATCCACTACCTGCTCATTTGCTAAAACAGTTTGATCGTGAGGGCACCAGTTAAGCATCCCTTTTTCACGGTAAAGCAAACCTTTTTCGTACATATCGATGATGAACGCTTGTTCAAACTTTGTATATAGCTCATCTGAAGTTGCAAGTTCACGTTTTTTTGAGAATGAAAAACCGAGTGAATAAAACTCGTTTTTCATATAGTCGATATTGTCATATGTCCATGTTTTTGGATTTGCATTATTTTTGATCGCAGCATTTTCTGCCGGCATACCAAAACTGTCAAACCCAATCGGATGAAGCACATTTTTACCCTGCTGTCTATGATAACGTGCAAAAGCATCACTTATAGAGTAATTTCTCACATGTCCCATATGTAATCTTTCCAATAGTTTTGCCATTTTTGCTCTACATTTTTAGCGTTGTATTCCAATTAGATATTCCTTAAATAAATAGTTCTTAATATTCTTCGTGTGTTTTGGAACTCTCAATATATACAAGTCCCATAGAAAATACATTTGCTATAAGTGCACCGATTGAAAGTGCAATAGCCCAAGTATCGTCTCCAACAATTACTAAAAAGATAAATGCCGGAATAAGGTGTAAATCAGCTACTAATGAAGAAGCAAGAAGCTCTGCTGAAAGAAGGTTTCTTACCCCTATTTTTAAAATTGTCGAAATTAAGTTTACACTTGCTGCAAGAAACAGTGAAACAGCAGTGTTCTCATATAAAAACCCTGCTATTGACGTTAAACTCATTAACGAAAAAAATACGTATATTACTTTACCCCAATCCATTTTTTCTCCTTTTTTACATTACACCAGATTCAAACTGTTGGCGCATTCTCTCTTTTTCTGCTTCACGTTTCGCTTTTTGCGCAAGCTTTTCATGATAGTTTTGTACATTAAATCCAAACCACATCAATATCGGTGATGCTACAAATATTGATGAATAAGTACCAACAATTATACCCACTAATAACGTAAATGCAAATGGATGAATTATCTCTCCACCAAACATAAACAGAGTCAGTACAACAAAGAAAGTCGTAAGTGAAGTAAGTGTAGTACGCGCTAACGTTCTAGTTACAGACTCATCGATAATCTCTCCAAGAACTGTTTTCTTACTTTTCTCAATCCCTTCACGAATACGGTCAAATACAATAATCGTATCATTAAGTGAATACCCAAGAAGTGTTAAGAGTGCTGCTAAAACATCAAGGTTTACATCAATTCCTGAGAGACTTACCGCTCCAAGTGCAATTGAGACATCGTGAATAAGTGCAACAATAGAAGCAACGGCAAAACGCCACTCAAAACGAAATGCTACATATACTAAGATTCCGGCAATTGCTAAAAGCATCGCCATAATCCCTTTTTCACGAAGCTCATTTCCAACTTTAGGACCAACTATATCAACACGACGAACTTCAAAGTTTCCAGTTCCTTGAAGTGCCTCACGTGTAAGGTCTCCAATGTCTGTTGTCACGCTTCCTGTTGTAGTTTTTAAACGTATAACCACCTCATCAGGTGAACCAAACTCTGTAATAGAAGCATTATTGAACACCTCATTACCTTCAAGTTTTGCTCTCATCTCATCGATCGGTGCCGTTGTATCATATTTTACTTGAACAATAGTACCACCTGCAAAATCAACACCGTAATTTAATCCTTTTGTTGCTAAAACTGCATAAGAAGCTAAAATCATTACAATGGAAATAATCGCAGCAAATTTTGATTTGCCCATAAAGCCAAAAGGTTTTGTATATTTAAAAAATTCCATATTATCCCTTTATTCCAAACCAAAATTTATAATTTTTGCTTTTCATCATTTTATTCTCAAGCATCTGATAAATTCCGTGTGTACCTAAAATAGCGGTAAGCATAGAAGCTAAAATACCAATACTCATCGTAATAGCAAATCCTTTGATAGCACCTGTTCCATATGCATAGAGAACTACCGAAGCAATAAGTGTTGTAATGTTTGCATCTAAAATTGCACTCATTGCATTTGCATAACCGTCTTCGATAGCTTTGTGCATCGACTTACCTTCATTGATAAGCTCACGGATACGCTCAGAGATAATAACATTGGCATCAACCGCCATACCGACAGTTAAAACGATACCAGCCATACCCGGAAGTGTAAGGGTTGCGCCAAAAAGAGACATTACTGCTAAAAGTAAAAAGAGGTTTGCAATTAGTGCGATGTTTGCGATAACACCTGCCATACGATAATATACAACCATAAATGCAATAACCAAAACAAAACCACCGATTAATGCAATCATAGAAGCTTGAATTGAATCAGCTCCTAAGCTTGGTCCAACTGAACGTTTCTCCATTAAATAAATCGGAGCAAGTAAAGCACCGCTTCTTAGAGCAATTGCTAAATCTTTTGCTTCAACAACCGTATAGTTTCCTGAAATTTGTCCAGAACCCCCACCGATACGTTCGTTAATATTTGGAGCTGAGTACACTTTACCGTCAAGTACAATTGCAAGACGTTTGCCTATATTTTTCCCTGTAAAATCACCAAAAATTTCTGCACCTTCTGCATTTAATTTAAAATTGATTACCGGACGATTATTTTGGTCAAACCCTACATTTGCATTTGTCAGCATTCCACCGTCTAAAATAGGTATCTCATGAACAAGATACTTGATCTGTGGATTTTTTGCATCTTCTAAGATCACATCACCGTATGTACTTGCATCAGAACTACTCATAGCATAAACACGTCCGGCACGTTCTTCATCAACAGCCATTAACTCAAGTTTTGCAGCACGAGAGATCAGTTCACGAGCACGTTGTTCCTCTTCCTGAGTTTTAATTCCTGCGAGTTCAACAAGGATCTTCTCTTTACCTTGCTTTGCAACAATAGGTTCTGAAAGACCAAACTGATCAAGTCTGTTTCT
>JARRNV010000223.1:0-2554 GCA_037384685.1 Sulfurimonas sp. | reverse complement strand
AATTTTTCTTTTTATAACATGGGCAAATTTTGCTTATATTGATGAGATAGCTCGTGGGCAAGGAGAAATTATTCCAAGCGGTGAAAACCAAATAGTGCAAAACTTAGAGGGTGGAATTGTTGAACAGATCATGGTAAAAGAGGGCGACACTGTAAAAGCTGGAGAGATTCTTTTACGTATTGATAATCAAAAATCCCAGTCATCACTAAGCTCAAGTGAGATTAAATCTAATGCGCTTGAAGCAAAAGTTGCTAGATTAAGAGCAGAAGCAACTAACAAACAATTTATTGTAAGTGAAGAGCTAAAAAAATCTATACCATTAATTGTTTCAAATGAAGAGAGTTTATATACCACTAATCAGGAAAATTTGAACTCAAGGTTAGATTCCCTCAAAGAGCAATTGAAACAAAAACAACAAGAGTTATCCGAAGCAAAAACTCAACTAAGCCATTTAAAATCTTCTTATACGATGATCTCTAAAGAGGTGAAGATGACAAAACCTATGGTAGACAAAGGTGTTCGATCAAAAATAGATTTTTTAAAACTGCAACGTGAAGCGAATGATATTGAATCAAAATATAAAACAACGGAACAATCAATTCCACGTTTGAGAGCTGCTATTCAAGAGGTTAAAAATAAGATTGAAGAAACCTCTTTAACGTATAGAAGTGATGCAAAAACAAAACTAAACGAAGCAATTGCAGAGCTGAGAACCATTCAAGCCAACTCTACAGCTCTAGAAGATGAGGTTACTCGTACCATAGTTAAAGCACCTATAAACGGTATAGTAAAAAAACTTTTTGTAAATACAATTGGCGGGGTGATTAAACCGGGTGCTGATATTTTAGAGATCGTGCCTAGTGATCAAACTCTTCTTGTAAATGTAGGGTAAAGCCTGCTGATATTGCTTTTATTTATTATGGGCAAAAAGCTATTGTTAAATTTACCGCTTATGATTTTTCTATTTATGGTGGACTAGAGGGTAAAGTAGTGCTTATTAGTCCTGATACACAAAAAGATCAAAAAGAGAATGTTTATTACGTTGTGCAAATAAAAACAGAGAAAAACTATTTAGGGAGTGAAAAGCAGCCTTTAAAAATTATTCCTGGTATGACAGTAAATGTAGATATAATTACCGGTAAAAAAACAGTTTTAGATTATATTTTAAAACCAATTTTAAAAACAAAGCAATATACCTTTAGTGAGCGATAGTATGAACATTATATTACATAGTGATGATATCAACTTATTATCTTATTGGCAAGATGTTATTGAACAAAAGTGCACAACTATTGATTCTTTAGATGAGCTGCAGTTAGTTCGCTCTTCATTAGTTATAATCAACTATTCTGCTTGCAGCCCAAAATGTGATGCTTTGATTATTGAATTGCGATCAAGAAGTAATAATGTGCTTATTTTACATCGTACACCAAGTTTAGAAATAGCAAAAAAACTTTTACAAGTTGGTGTTATGGGGTATGGCAATGCAATGATGAAAGGTCACTTTTTAAATGCAGCGATTGACACAATAAATGAGGGTATGGTTTGGCTTTATCCGGAACTTACATCTGATCTTATTAAGAGCATAAGCAACAATTCTGAAAAAAATAATGATGCTCTTTTATCAAAATTAACAGATCGTGAAAAAGAAGTGGCACTATTATTAAAAGATGGTGCAACATATAATTCAATAGCACAAACTCTAAATATTACTTCTCGAACCGTTAAAGCACATGCTCTAAATTGTTATGCCAAATTTGGTGTTCATGACAGAGTAGGCTTTGCTCTTCTTTTTAAATAATCTTTCATTTTCTTATATATATTGTCCATTTGGACAATATTAAAAAATAATATTTTGATATATACTCTTACACTTAGATAAAAAATGGAGTAGTATCATGAATGTTGCTGTTGGAAAAGTTCAAAGTATCGAAGGAAAGTTTTTTGCTAAAATAGGTTCAGAAGTAGTTGAACTAAAAGCTGGTGATTCAATTGTTGAAGGGATGATTGTTTTTGGTGATAAAAACAACCCACCTTCTGCACATATTGAAGTGAGTACTATAGATAATCAGCTTATTAGTATTGCACAAGGAGAGACCCAATTATTTGATTCGTCATTAGTTGCAACATTTGAAAATGAAGGTGGTATATCACCTAAAAATGTGATGGCTTTACTTGATAGTAATATTTATTCCGATAAAGATGAAAAAACAAATAAAGAAGATGACTCTGTACTTGTTGAAGAAACAGAAGCTGGAGAAAAAGCTCCACAAACAAAAGATGGTCGTGAAGCAGATTTTGATGCTAGAGACGGTGATGCTATTGATGTAACAACAACATTACGTGATACTACTTTTCCAACACCTCCAACAGTTGAATCACGAGAAGATGCTATTCCAGAAATTGATGAATCGACAGTGGTTAGTAATCCTCTAGGTGTACCAACGGTAACTATCGAAGATACAGATTTAGGTGCATCACCAGCGGACAATTCAGTAACAGAAGCTACAGGTGATACAGTAACTGGTACTATGAGTGTAAGTGCTGAAGCTGG
>JARRNV010000222.1:663-3223 GCA_037384685.1 Sulfurimonas sp. | reverse complement strand
ATCAAACTAACAAATAACGAAACTTTCTTCATATTTTTTTACCTTTAAATGAACTATATTGAGAATGATAATCAAAGTTTTCTTAGTAATTACTTAATATTGATAAACATTATCAATTTCATTTACTCCCCTTTATGTTTTTTATTTGCTATAATTTCTAAAAAATTCACAGGGCTTTATTCTATCATGAAATTTCTTTTTACTCCATCATCCCATTTTAACCTAGCAAACTTGTTTACTTTTGTAAACATTACATCGGGTCTATTAGCAACGTACTTTATTATTCAAAATAATTTTTTCATAGCAATTATTTTTGCTTGGATCGCAGGGGCTTTTGATATTTTTGATGGAAAAATTGCAAGAAAGTATAAACTTTCAAATGAGTTTGGTATTCAGTTAGATAGTTTTGCAGATTTTTTAAGTTTTGTGCTAGTACCTGTCTTTTTTATATTTCAAGCTATATATTCACAAAATTTAGAAGGCATTACACTTGTAATTGCAGGTGTTGTAAGTATCTTTTATGTGATCTCAGGGCTTAGACGTCTTATTCAATTTAATATAAATTCAGATGTAGGTGAAGTTGAAAAGTACTTCATAGGAGTTCCAACACCAATGGGTGCTATTTTATTGTTTGTAGTGTATTTATCAAATATTTATTTATCTCTTCCTGCTTATGGAGTGATCGTATTAATGGCACTAATTGCTTGGAGTCTCAACTCAAAAATTAAAGTGAAACACCTTTAATCTATTTTGAGTTAACACTATACTTTCCACTCCCTAGTAAAACTACCAATATACTCATTACAAAATATACAAATGGCAATTCCCAAGTGATTCCACCATGTTTTGAAAGCGATAAAGAAAAGCCGTAAGCAAGATATATAGCAACAAACATATTAAAAGCTAAAACACCTGCGGCTACCCTTGCATATAAACCTAGTATTATAAATATAGGTGCAATAAGCTCACCGACATAAACACCATATGCAAAAAATGATGGGAAGATTGTTGCATCCATCATTGACTTGATTCCACCTATGCCATGTATAACTTTATGAATTCCATGAAATAAAATTAAAATACCTAAACTAAGTCTGAGCAATAATTTTGCTAAATCCGGATTTTGTAACATTATGATTTTTCCTTTTTATTTTGTAATCTAAACTTACATGAGCCAACCGTGATCTCTTTACCCGACTTGATCACCTCTTTTATATAAGTTAATGTCCCTTCGGGATCGGCATCGCCAACCTCTTCGGCAATTATTTTGAGTAGATCGTTTTCTTGGGTTAAACTCCATGTTTTTTCATAACTGTATTTTGTTTCAATCTTCATCATCACTCTTTACAGGTAACTCTTTTTTTGTTTTTATCCCTAATTCTACAATATTTTGCGCACGTTTGATCACATTTCCACGTCCACTGCTCAAGCGATTCATAGCTTTTTCATAAGAATCGTGAGTTTTTTGTATTTGATTACCTATATTTTTCATCTCATCAAGAAACAAAACAAGCTTGTCGTACATTGCCTCTGCTTCTGCTGCAATTTTTTGAGCGTGTTCCTCTTGTCTTTGCGTGCGCCATATATGTTCAATTGTTCTGAGTGTTACTAATAACGTTGATGGTGAAACAACTAAGATATTCTGATCATATGCTCTTTTAAAAAATTCTCCATCACTCTCTAACGCTAGTAAAAATGCACCCTCGATCGGCATAAAAAGAAGAACAAAATCTAGAGATCTGACACCTTCAAGCTTCTCATAGCTCTTATCAGAAAGCTCTTTTATATGGGTTGAAATACTAACAATATGCTCTTTTAACGCCTGTTTCTTTTCACTCTCCTCTTCACTACTCATAAATCGCTCATACGCAGTAAGTGAAACTTTTGAATCGATCACTATATCTCGATCACCGGGCATATGTATAATTACGTCTGGTCTGTACAGTTTATTTTCTTCATTTTTAAATGTTGCTTGAAGTTCATACTCAACACCTTTGCGAAGTCCTGATTGTTCTAAAATTTTTTCTAAAACAAGTTCACCCCAATTTCCTTGAGTTTTATTTTCACCTTTTAGTGCTTTTGTGAGATTTATTGCTTCACTTGCCAACTGTGCATTCATCTCTTTTAAACGCGAGAGTTCATCTTTTAAAAGATGTCTATCTTTAATCTCAACTTCAAACTGTTCACGTGCTTGTTTAGAAAAGTTTGTCACCTGTTCGCGAAAAGGCTTGAGTAAAAGTTCTAGTTGTTCTTTATTGGAACTACTGAATTTTTTTGCTTTCTCTTCAAAGATCTGATTTGCTAAATTTTTAAACTCTAAAGAGAGTTCATCTTTTGCATTTTTCAATAGTTTTAATTTCTCGTTAGATGCTTCTACTTCAACTTCATGTCTACTTTGTAAAGCAATATATTTTTTCTCTATCTCACTCTTTTCATCTAAAATATTTTTTGTAAAAACTTTCTGTTTCATTAACATGTATAGCGTTGCAAATAATGTTAAAAGTAAAACCAATATAGCTAATATTTCTATAGTTATGTGCAAAAAAACTCCCTTCTCTCT
>JARRNV010000222.1:0-628 GCA_037384685.1 Sulfurimonas sp. | reverse complement strand
TTAATCAGTTAACAAAATATTACAATTTGCAATATATAAACTTAAACTATTTGTAAAATTAATAATTTTAATATCTTATGAGTTTTATTTGGGTATAATTCGCAAAACAATTTGAGGAGAAGGTGCTATAAAGAGTTTAAACAGTCTGTATCATCTCCTTAACATATAAGGATATAGATGCAAGACAATGCACAACAAGTAGAAAAAGTAGAAGAAAAAGTACTAACTTTTGATGAGTTAGGACTAAAAAAAGAGATACTTAAAAGTATCAAGTTTGCAGGGTTTACTAGCCCTTCTCCAATTCAAGCACAAGCAATTCCGGTAGTTTTAGAGGGTCGTGACATGGTAGGTCAAGCCCATACAGGTACAGGTAAAACTGCAGCATTCAGCCTCCCGGCACTTAACAATATGAAACTTGACGGTTCAGTAGAACTTTTAGTAATTACTCCAACTCGTGAACTAGCAACACAAGTAAGCGATGAAATCTTCAAATACGGTAAAAACTTAGGTGTTAAAACTGTAACTGTATACGGTGGTAGTTCGTATAAACGTCAACTTGATCTTATAGGACGAGGAGCAAGTGTAGTAGTAGCAACTCCAGGACGTATGTTAGATATCCTAAAAAAAG
>JARRNV010000221.1:0-2578 GCA_037384685.1 Sulfurimonas sp. | reverse complement strand
GATCAAGTTATTATTAGAGGGATATGGAGCTGTAAAACTATTAAAAGCACCTTTTAAAGGTCTTCCAAAATGATCAAAAGCTATACCTTTACTGTTATTATCTGTACAATTAGCACCTAAAGTAACTCCTGTAATACCATACTTCATACCTAAGTTCATATTTGTCGTAGCTTCTTTATCGTTATAATATACTGCACTATCCCCACCTGTCAACAACTTAGATTTATCTTGAGGGTTTGTTGCTATTTCAGCTTTTGAATTTGCATTCCCACTATATGCTCCAGAATCAGAAAATATAGTATAACTTTCCTTATCATTTGTTTCTAAATGTGAATTTTTAAATTTTAATTGCCATCTTTCTTTATACCATTGATTGTTACTTGCATTATATTTGTCATCTACCATTGCTAAATGTTGCGTATAACGAATATGCGATACTAACTGTATTGCAGCTTCTCTTACTGGATCTCTTTCCATCCTAGGCATTATTATAGCGGCTAGAATTCCTATGACAATAAGTACAAATATGAGTTCTAACATAGTAAAAGCTTTTTTCATAGCTCTAGTATATCGTAAAATTTTGGAATTTGGAAGAAAAAAAGTGAAGTGTATTTAAGAAAAGTGAAGCGAAGAGATTAAATCTCTTCTGCTTTTTGTACGTCGTAAAGAATATCGTCCATTGGGTGACGATACATTGGCATTGCAAGACGTTTTTCATCAAGTACGTGACCGATGAAACCGATTGTACGACCTGCGATGAAGAACGCGTTAAGTGTACCAGAAGCGATAAACTCATCGATCTCTTCTTCATGGTAACCTAATGCTCTCCACATATCTACCATTAAGATACCGATAGTACCATCAACATTAAGAATTAAGTTCTCTTTTTTACTTGTAGTTAATGCTTCAACAGTTCTAGCATAGTCAAGTAATGGAGTTTTAGGGAAGTTTTCCGCTGCAAAGTCCATTAAACCTTTAACACGAAGGTCTGGGTTTTTAAGAGATTTAATACGGTGACCGATACCTGGGATTGGAATACCTTGTTTTTTCATATGGTTAAGGAACTCTGCTGGAGTTAAACCGTTATCATCTGCATATTTGAAATGCTCAGCAGCACCATCAATAGCACCGCCAAATCTTGGTCCGATTGTTAAAAGACCAGTAACAAGTGATTCAACAACAGATTTACCAGCACGAGCCGTAACTTTAGCATTATGTGCACCTGATACTGCTGGACCATGATCAGCAACAGTTTTGATTACAGTCTCGATAAAGTCTGTAGCCCATTTTGGATATTGCTTTTTGAACCAAAGTAATGAAATAACATCACCGATACCTTTACCTGTACTTGGTAGTGCAACTGAAGAGATTGGGAAACCTGCATAAGTAGCTTCTTCACCTCTGTCATCAGAAATAGTACAGATAAATTGTTTAGAACGTCTAACTTTTGGTACTACGTTCATCTCTGGCTCTGGAATCGGTGCAATGTTTAATGACTCGTAAACCTCTTTGATCTTAGCTGGTAAGTCATTGAAAGTTTCTGGTACATGGATACCAGCTTCAGCCATAGCTTTATTTTTTGCTTCAGCAGTTTCCATATCACCGTTTGCAGATGCACCAGCGTGACCAAATTGAACACCAGAATCATAGTACTTAGCAATTGTACCGATACACCATGCAATGATTGGCTTAGTGATTTTTCCAGATTTAACTGCTTCGATCACTTTGTACTCTTCAGTACCACCAACTTCACCTAGTAAAATCATATATTTTACATCTGGATTGTCTTGCATACGAAGAAGGTTGTCGATGAAAACAGAACCAACGAAACGATCCCCTCCAATCGCAACACCTTCAGCGATACCATCTGCATTGATAGCGATGATATTTGAAAGTTCATTAAATAAACCACCAGAACGAGTTACAAGACCACAAGAACCTGTACGGTGAAGTTTAGAGTTTACGATATTCTCGATTGTACCACCAACGTTAGCGATTTTAAATGCACCCGGAGCGATACCACCAACAGTTGCAGGTCCAATTACAACAACACCAGCATCACGAGCTGTTTGGTTCATTTTACGCGCAAGTCTTTCTGGGATACCTTCAGCAGTAATCATGATAGTTTTGAAATCACCAATCTCTAAAGCTTCCATAGTTACATCATAAGCTGTTCTAAAAGATGCAAAGTTTAAAAGTACATCAGCTTGAGGCTGAGCAGCTTTTGCTTCTGCAGTACTTTTGTAAGTTGGGATCATAACTTCATCTGGTCCCCAGAAGAACTTTTCAAATTTACCAGAAGCAGTTGGAGCTACGATAGCAGCAACTGATGGTGTTTCTCTTTTGATTGTGTAATCATAGTCTAACATTCTTTGGATAGCAGTTTTGTTGTTATTCCAAAAAATTGCTTGTGTATCTTTAGTAAATAATTGTGCCATTTCTTCTCCTTATGCCTCTACTGCCATTCTTACGATATCAGTAACGTGAGTTTCTGGTCCGTATACATCGATCCATAAACCAAGTCTGTCCGCAGCTTCTTTAATGTCTTTTAGACCTTTTTCATAGTTTGGTCCACCAC
>JARRNV010000220.1:0-6183 GCA_037384685.1 Sulfurimonas sp. | reverse complement strand
ATTCCGGAACCAGAAGGTGATGCAGCTAACCCTTTCCAAGCACAGGTTTTCACACTTGATTATGATAACTATGTTGGTAAGATCGGGATCAGCCGTATCTTTAATGGTACAGTTAACAAAGGTGACCAAGTAGCACTTGCAAAAGCTGATGGGGAGATTGTAAAAGGAAGAATTACAAAACTTATCGGTTTCCACGGATTAAATCGTATGGAGATTGAGCAAGCTGAAGCAGGTGACATCGTTGCGTTTGCAGGTATGGAGACTGTTGATGTTGGAGATACTGTTTGTGATGCAAACAATCCGGTTGCACTTGATCCTATGCACATTGAAGAGCCTACTCTTACTGTTGTTTTTGCGGTAAACGATTCTCCACTTGCAGGTCAAGAGGGTAAACACGTTACTTCAAATAAAATCAAAGACAGACTTGAAGCAGAGATGCGTACAAATGTTGCGATGAAGCTAGAGACTGTTGGTGAGGGTAAATTTAAAGTAAGTGGACGTGGTGAACTTCAGATCACGGTACTTGCTGAAAACATGAGACGTGAAGGGTATGAGTTTAGTATCTCTCGTCCGGAGGTTATCGTTAAAGAGATCGAAGGTGTTAAATGTGAGCCTTTCGAGCACCTTGTAATTGATGTTCCAGAAGATTTAAGCGGTACTGTAATTGAGCGCCTTGGTAAACGTAAAGCTGAGATGAAATCTATGGTTCCAATGGGTTCAGGTTTCCAAAGAATCGAGTTTGAGATCCCTGCTCGTGCATTAATCGGTTTCCGTGGACAATTCCTAACAGATACAAAAGGTGAGGGGATTATGAATCACTCTTTTATCGAGTTCCGTCCATATTCTGGAAGTGTTGAATCACGTTCTTACGGTGCACTTATCTCTATGGAAAATGGTGAAACGTTAGCGTATTCTCTCTTTAACCTCCAAGATCGCGGTGTACTTTTCATCGGGCCGCAAACAAAGGTTTATGAAGGGATGATCGTTGGTGAACACGCAAGAAATAATGACCTTGTTGTAAATGCGATCAAAGGAAAAGCACAATCGAACGTTCGTTCATCAGGTGCAGATGAAGCTATTAAACTTGTTCCACCGCGTGACATGTCACTAGAGCGTGCACTAGAGTGGATCGAAGATGATGAACTTCTAGAAATTACTCCTGAAAATATCCGTATTCGTAAAAAATTCTTAAAAGAAACAGATCGTCGTAGAGAATCTAGAAAAACTAAATAGCATTCTCACTGTTTCCACACTTTAATTATATACAATTCCCTTTATAAAATTTTGTAAAGGGAATGTTTTGTGGAAAAACTAAGTATATAATCTCCTTATTCATCCTTAAAGCTCCACTACCTTTTTACATTCTTTTTAAATATGTTTTTATTAGAGTTACAAAAGAGGTATAGAATGCTTAATGAAATTACTTATACAAAAATACGTCAAGCAAGAGCTTCGCATGCACGTTGGGTACGCCGTGCAAAACACTTAATAGAGGGCTTACCAATTAGTGAAGATATGATCCCTATTGATTCAACTAGTTGTGAGTTTGGAATGTGGTTTTATCATGAAGGTATGAAATTTAAAAGCAATCCTGAACTTTTAAAATATTTAAATAGTATTGAAGAAAAACATAATCATCTACATGATATATATCTTAAAATTTATAAAATCTATTTTGTTGATACTAGAGTTTCGTGGTATCGTAGTATTCTTACAAATAAGCATAGAGAAGTCTCACCTAATGAATGTGCATATGCTAAAGTTTATTTTGATTCTTTAGAGAAAGTATCTGAAGAGCTTTTAACATTACTGGAAAAACTTGAAATCAGGTTAAGGGCATTAACACTTAATAATATTTATTACGGGTAGAATTTTCAGCTTTATTGTAATACATCCTTTTATCTGCCTGTTTTAAAAGTGAAAGGGTGTCTTTTGCATCTTTTGGATAATTTACAATTCCTAAGCTATAGCTAAACTTGATAATGTCATCTTCAGAATAAATAAGTGGATGTTTTGATGGTAATTCTAGAAGTCTTTGAAACATCTTTTCTATATCTTTTTCTTTGTAGATAGTATTGAAAAGGATGATAAACTCATCTCCTCCAATCCTTGCAACTAGATCATTTTCACGAATAAAAGCCGAAAGCACTTTTGCGATATGTTTTAAAAGCATATCACCTGCATGGTACCCATATGTGTCATTTACATCTTTGAATTTATTGAGATCGATAAAGCAAATACTAAACCCTTGTTGATTTTTATTGGCAGTTTTTATTGCACTATCTATCTGTTTTAAAAGATGTGAACGGTTTGGTAAACCTGTTAATGAGTCATGTAATGCTGCAAACTTGAGCTCTTTCTCAATTTGTTTGAGATAAGGTACAAAAGCGTTGTTAACAGAGGTAATAAACCCGTCCATATCTACATTAAAATTTAGTAGTTTTTGATTGATAAGATCAAAATGTTGCTGTTTTGATTTTTTGTCTTCAATTTCATAAATAAGTGTTTTTTTATTGATCTCTTTAACCATTGTGAGATATGCTAAAGATTCTTTTGGTTTTTGTATAGCATAGGCTATAAATCTTTTTTCATCAGGAGCTTCTGTAAAGGTTTCAATATCGAGATCATAGTATTCATTTGCCTTTAAGATCATTGGAAAGTGTAAGCTATTTTGTTTGCCACCGTTATAGAGTGCATCTAGTTCCTCTTCAAGACCTATTGTTTCCCATAAAACTTCTCTGATATCTTGTCCAATACCAAGTTGCTTTTTATCATCTGCAATATTTTCTAAAGTTTCACTAAACTCAATGATTTTATATTCTTTATCAAAAATAATATATGAGATCTTATTTTTCTCACAGAGCAGGTTTATAATGTTATTCATCCCTTAACACCTTAGAGTGCTAGTTATAAATTCATCCATTGTAGTAAATATATTATCTACGCCTAAATTTTCTTTAGCAGATGTTTTTATAATAAGAATAATTTTGTCAGAGATTTGTTGTAATTCATCAACAATATTTTCATCGAACGAGTGGGGCAAGTCACTTTTATTTAAAGCAATACATATAGGGGCATCTTTTACAATACAATGGCATAATTCTATATGGCTTTTAATTGAGTCTATGGTGTTTTGTCGATGAATATCTGCAACTATTATAAAACCTTTTGCGCCGAGTAGATACTGTTTAGATACAGGTTTGAACTCTGTTTGTCCTTCAATATCCCAAAGCATAATAGTCGAATCTCCAAGAGTTTTTTTAGATATTGATACACCGATTGTACTAAGGTACTCTTCGCTAAAGCTATTTTCAACAAAACGTTTTACCAAAGATGTTTTGCCAACACCAAAGTTACCAACCATAACTACTTTATAGGCTAACATTGTTATCTCCGCTAGCGTATGTAATTATAACTGTTCGGGCTTTTTCTGGGTTTTTAGTTACATCTACATCATTAGGTGGTGTATCTTGAATAATAAGTTGAATCTTATTTTTCAGTTCTCCTTGATTTTTCAAAAAAGTTTCTATGCTAGAGAGTCTTTGTTTAGAAAGGATACGGTTTCTTTCTACTGTTCCTATTTGATCACTATAAGATGTAAGTGTAAGTGTATAAGAGCTGTCAACATTTTTTAAAAGTGTTAGCAGTGTTACAAGTTTTGTTTGTGCTTTTGTACTTAAATGGACAGAAGCTTTTTCAAAATAGATCTTTGTATCTATTTTTGGAGGGAGAATTTTTATTTTGTCTTCTATCTTATTTATAAAGCGAAGCTCTTTTAATTTTTCTAAAAGAGTTTGTTTAAGTGTTTTATTCCAAACGTTGCCTTTGAGTATAAGAGTTTCATAATCAAATGTGTATGTTATATTTACACCGTTTTGTAGATTGAAGCCCTTTAAGAGGTAGGCGATATTTGCACTTATTTGCATAGGGTCTTGCAGAGTATTTACGACTACTATCTCATTTTCTATTTTTTTAACCCCTTCTATATTGTTAGCTATAGACCCAGCGAGTTTTTTATGATACAAGAAAGGAACTTCCCCTCGAAGAACAACTACGCCGCCATCATATACCTTTGAAGAGAGTCTAAAAGATGTCAAAGATGCTGTTTTATAGAGTTTGGTGTTTATCTCATTCATCAGAAAACAAATTAATCTATGACAAAATAAGAGAAGCACTCGAAAATATTGTCTTAAATCATGGTGACGAGATTAAAAACTTTAACGGTAACCTTGAAAACTTAGAAGTTGTGATATCTCTCTATATATAGTTATGTTATCAAAGTTTTCAAGGTTACCGTTAAAGTTTTTAATCTCGTCACCATGATTTAAGACAATATTTTCGAGTGCTTCTCTTATTTTGTCATAGATTAATTTGTTTGTATTTCCCTGAACAATAACTGCAAGATAACTATAGCCACTTGATTCAATGATGATCTTCTTATCACCATATTCGATCTCACCTAGTTCATTGTTGTCGCTATTTTTTTCAACCCAGTCATTTACAAAGCTCCTAATGGCTGTCATCATAGATGCCAACATCTCCGGCTCATTTAAAGGGCTATCGGGGTTTTCAACATGTGCCAAAACTATCCCTGTCTCTTTATGGATTAAAAGGAGTGATTGCATCTTTACAACAGCATTTTCATTCAGCAGAAGTTCACTTTCACTTACACCTTTTATTTTTGCCGTTAGTTTGCGTTTGATTGTTTTAAAGGAGAGACCGTTTTGAATTTGGTTATTGATGTTAGCAAGCATATCTTCAAACATTTTCGTAACATAACGACTGATCATATTTCCCACAACTGGGTAGAGTGCATCGACTATATCATCTTTTTGCGATTTTATCTGTTTGCGGATAGCCCCTCCGATCAAGGGTGCCATCTGTTGTGAGATCTTCTCTTTTGATGATTCATAGTTTTTATCTATAAGTCTGTTGATCAGTGGGGAGAGTGCTTCTTCTAGAGACTCCTCATCTTTTTTTGTTTTGTTACTACTCATGAGAAAATTTATTTTTTATCTACACTTTCGATGGAGAGTTGATCCCCGATTTGTTTCCCTTTCATCGCCATAGCAGCTTCCATCATAATATCTGCCGCATCATCACGAGAAAGTTTTGCAAGAGAAAGCTGTGCTGCTTTTTCATCGAGTGCTCGTAATAGTTCATCTTGCAGAGCATCTATTTGTGAACGGAGTGTGATATTGTTTTCATTTTGTTGTTTTTGCAACTGTTCACGTTTAGCATTGAGTTCCTCTTCAACAATATCTAAAGCGTTTTGTAAACGTTTTTCCTGTTTTAACGATGCATCTCTTACATCTGCAAACTCATCTTGCTGTTGAGAGGTCATATTTTTTAGTTTTCTGTTTATCGCTTCTAACTCATCTTCAATTTTTGAATTAAAATCTATCTGAGTTTGTTGAATTTTTTTACGCATCTCTTCATGAATCGCATTTATAGAGTTTTCAAGTTTGTCAAATCTCTCTTGTAATTCACGTGATTGTGATCCAAAAAGGATCTCCCTTATCTGATCAACATTACCTAGCTCTGATATGTCGTCTTGCTTTGCTTCTTTTTTCATTAAAGTTTCCCTTTTGATCAATAAAATACTCATACAAATGTAGAATATACATTAAAATAGTAAGAAAAGAGTGAGCATTTTTAATTTTTGCTATAATTATAGCATGAAATATTGTGATTTTGTGATTGTTGAATTATTATGAAAATTGATAAAAAAAGTATGCAAAAAGGTATTGATCCTGTAGTTGCAGAGATGATGGAAAATATTGCACATCAATGGAGGCAGCCTTTAGCACAGATCAATGCAACCGTAACTACAATCGATAATATTTTATATGAAAATAAAATAGAAGATCCGCGACTTGAAGAGAAACTTTTGGAGATAGAGCGTTTGACAAAATATATGTCAAATACTATAGAAGATTTTAGACAAAATTTTCAAAATCAAGGTTCAAAAAATAGTATAAGTTTAAGTAGTTTACTTGAAGAGGTTTTAGAAGTTGTTAGAGACTCTTTTAATGATAAGAACATTGAAATTATCGAAGATTTTGATCAGGATTGTGAATACAAGGCCTCTGCAAATAAATTAAAACAGATCCTTGTTGTCTTGCTAAACAATGCAAAAGATGCCCATTGCATAAGAAATACATTTAATGCTAAAGTTTGGAT
>JARRNV010000219.1:0-2590 GCA_037384685.1 Sulfurimonas sp. | reverse complement strand
CCAAAAGGAACATAATACGCCTCTTCATCATCAAAACAAAATGAAAAACCGACTAGTTTATCTGTTTTATAATCGAGTCCTGTTGTCTCTGTATCGAATGCGACTACAGTTGAGTTGTCAATTTTATCAATTATTGCATCCAGTATTTTTTTATCTGTAACGAGTGTTGCTTTAAATTCAACTCCGGAAGTTTCCTCTTTGATCTCTTCAGTGACTCTTTTAACTGCTGCGTCTTGTTCCTCTTTTGTCACCATGTTTTTTGCATGGAGCGTACGAAGCACTGCATTTTGTTCATATTTTACTAACTCATCGTAAATATTTAAAAATGGATTTTCAACATCCATCTTATACTCTTCAAAATCAAAATCTTCAACAGCATCATCTTTTAACGTTACAAGTTTCTTAGACATATATGCCTGATCACGTGATTCGATCAGTTTTTTCTGATTTGCACCTTTGATCTCTTCAACATTAGCATAAATATTATCTAATGTTCCGTACTCTTTGAGGAGCTTCTCTGCCCCTACTTTACCTATTCCTCTTACACCAGGAACATTGTCGGCACTATCTCCCAAGATAGACTGGTAGTCTATAAACTGTTTCGGTGTTACGCCGTATTTTTCAAAACAAGCATCTTCGTTAATGCTCTTTCTCTTAATAGCATCAACAAGTACTACTTTATCATCATCGATCAGCTGATAAAGATCTTTATCGTGTGAAACTACACGTACAATATACCCTTGTTCTTTGGCAAATTTAACAACTGTAGCGATCATATCATCCGCTTCAAATCCAGTACGTCCTAATGTCTTATACCCCATTTTATTGATCCACTCAATTGCAACGGGTAACTGCATAGTAAGTTCAGGAGGCGGTGCTTGACGGTTTGCTTTATAATTTGGATCTATATCATTTCTAAAAGTGGGACCTTTAGAGTCAACTGCAAAGATCAAATAGTCGCTGTCATGATCCTTTTGCAGTGTAGAAATAAAGTTTGTAAAACCTGTTAAAAGCCCTGTAGGGAAACCATCTTTTGTTTTAAGATGCTGCGGTAATGCGTAAAAGCTTCTAAAAAAGAAGCCGAAAGTATCTATAACTGTTACAACTTTAGACATAAGAGCTTTATTCTTCCTCTTCTAAAACATCTAACATTTGATCTATACAGTCCTCAAGTATCTCATGTTGGTATCCTGCATCTCTTGCTTGACGAAGTGCAAAGTTGATCGCTTGTTCTGAAAAAGGTTTATTTATTGGAAGCGCTGTTTTTACAATATGCAATGCTGTCGCATACTCTTTTACTTCACTAGGTGCTGCTGCAGGGTTGTCAGCATATTTGATCATTGAGACAAACTCTTCATCAAATCCCCAATGCTCAAAAACTTCGGCTGTAACTTCTGAACTTGTAACGCCGACATAAGATTTTTCAACCTGTGCTAGATTGTTTGACATCTCAACTTCAGATTTAAAACTCACATCTTCATCTTCATTAATAATATCACTCGCTATAAGGATTTTTCCTGTTTCTTGTAAAAAAGCTGCTAAATGCAATTTTTCAGCTTTTTCCTTATCTATTTTAGAATACCATTTGTCCATTAGTTTTGCTTGTGCAGAAGAGATTTCTGCGAAATCTTCACTTGTAATTCCATACGGTTGCATATCTACATTAAGAAGTTTTCTAAGTGCATTTCCAAGAGCAATAGAACGTGTCATACTCATACCAAATAAAGAGACTGCCTGAGATACACTTTTAATCTCTTTTCCAAAACCGTATAGAGGTGAATTTGCCGTTTTTAAAAGGTTAGCTACAATCATTGGATCGTGTTCAATAACTTTTGCAAGATCGCCAATCCCTGCTTCACTATCTTTGTAAACTTCTTCAATATCCGCTATCGTTTTTGAAAGAGGTGGAAGTGATTTAATACTCTCAATTATTGAGCTTTTCATAACCCTAAAACCTTTTTTTGATTTATTATACCTAATTCTTAATTATCTCTACCTAATGGCACTTTTGCACTGTTCTTAATGGATTTGTGAGATAATCATACCCATTATAAAGTGTAAAACCGCCATATAAAATAACAGCTACACTCGATAAACTCATCATCATATTTCTAAAACTTGTCGCACTCGCCATAGAAGAGAGAAATCCAAGTCCAAACATAGCCGGAATTGTACTCACTCCAAAAATAAACATCACAAGTGCACCGTATAAAGGACTTGCAGTTGCAGCTGCAGTGATCGCAAAAAAGTATACAAAACCGCAAGGGAGTAATCCGTTTAACATTCCAAGTACAAAAAAACTAAAGTTTGACTTTGAATTCAGAATGCTTTTAAAAGCATTTTTATAGATTGATGATGATGAAAATGTATGCTCGATCACAGTCAAAAACTTTATCTTACCCATCAATGAAAGTCCCGCTAAAATCATAACTATTCCTGCAAAGATCAGCAGTGCACCGTTTGCCGTATTTGAAAATGTTACGACACCCCCAAGCGCTCCAAAAACAGCCCCTAAAATCGTATAGGTAAAAACTCTTCCAAAACTATATAGTAAATGCGCGACACTTTTTGAGACTTTTGAGCTTTGCGG
>JARRNV010000218.1:0-2595 GCA_037384685.1 Sulfurimonas sp. | reverse complement strand
AAATATAGAGTTTCACATGAAAGAGAAAAAATTTGATAATAATGAAACATGTGAATAAAGAGGTTTAATGTACAAATACGATGTTATTATAGTTGGAGCTGGAGTAGCAGGACTCTATGCTGCAATGAAATTGCCAGAAGATAAAAAAGTGCTTATTATCAACAAGCGGGAAACTTTTAAATGTAACACTTTTTACGCACAAGGTGGTATAGCTTTAGCTCGTGATGAAGCTGATATACCTGTACATATTCAAGACACTCTCGATGCCGGTGATGGATTGTGTGATGAAGAAGCGGTAAAGGTTTTAAGTGAATATTCGTTTGAAGCGATAGATGATCTTATAAACAATGGTTTTGAATTTGATAAAGATGAAAAGGGAAATGTGCTCTTTACAAAGGAAGCTGCACACTCTTGTGAAAGAATTGTTCATGCCGGAGGAGATGCAACAGGGAGATATTTACACTTCTTTTTACTTTCTCAAAATAAACATGCGATGCTCAGTGATGCTCGTGTAGTTGATCTGTTGATCAAAGAGGGCAAATGTTACGGTGTAACAGTGCTTGATCACAGACGGACAAAAAATATATATGCAGATAATGTGATCCTTGCTTCAGGGGGAGTAGGTTCTCTGTATGAATACCATACAAATGCGCCGTGTATTAGTGCAGATATGCAGGGTCTTTGTGTTATGAAAGGGATTGAGCTTGATCGCATGGAGATGATGCAATTTCACCCGACAGTTTTTGTAAATTCAACAAATGCTCAAAAGATGCTTTTAACCGAAGCACTTAGAGGTGAAGGTGCAACAATTACCGATGAAAACGGAAAAAGATTTTTATTTGAATATGATGAGCGTGGGGAATTGGCATCTCGTGATATAGTAAGTAAGTCTATTTATCTTTATAAAAAGAAAACAGGTTTAAACGTGTATCTTAATTTTGATAATTTTGATGAGAAATATTTCTCTCACAGATTTCCAAATATTTATAAAAGTTTTCGAGGACTTGGATTTAAAGTACCACAGCAGCGTGTCCCAATTTCACCGGCTTTTCATTATGCTATAGGCGGAATAAAAACAGATTTAAAAGGGCGTATACCAAATATAGAAGGACTTTACGCAATCGGTGAAGTTGCTTCAACCAGAGTTCACGGAGCAAACAGACTTGCGTCAAACTCTTTGCTTGAAGGGCTTGTTTTTGCAAAAATAGCAGTTGAAGATATTTTACAAAATAATAATTTCAGTGATGAAATTGTTCCATTTGAGATTGACAATGAGGTTATGAGCTATAAAGAGGATAAGGCAAAAAAGAATCAGCTTAGACGTATAATGTGGGAAAATGTTTCAATTATTCGTACAAAGAGGGGTTTAAATGACGCATTAGAAACAATTAATGCTCTTTTAAAAGAAAAAATTGGTAAACTATTGAAATTTCGTTTATTAACGGCAAGAGAGATTGTACTCTCGGCACTTAATAGAGGCGAATCGATAGGTGTTCACACCATACAAGAGGAGAATTAAATGGAACATAGTCAAGTAGTTGAACAAGCTGCAGATATGGTTGCTAATGCAGCAACAGACGTAAATTTAGCAACGACATGGGTTGGATGGCTAAGTTTAATCGCTTTTGTCGTAGCATATTATTTTATTGCAGCTGAAGAAAAATACAGTGTAAATAAAGCAAAACCTGCACTTTTTGCAGGTACATTTATGTTTATGTTAGTGGGGGTTTATTATGCTATTAATGGATTGAATCCAGATCCATTACATGATGAGTTAGAAACTCTTATACTGGAAATTGCTGAAATCTTCTTCTTCTTACTTGTTGCAATGACATTCATTGAAACCTTAATTGAACGTGGTGTTTTTGACCTTATGAAGTATAAACTTGTGTCAAAAGGCTATACTTACAAGAAACTATTTTGGCTTACTGGTCTTTTAGCGTTTTTTATCTCTCCGGTAGCTGACAACTTAACAACAGCATTGATCTTATCAACTGTACTTTTTACAATTGATAAGAAAAATATAGCATTCTTAGTTCCCGGAGCTATAAATATAGTTGTCGCTGCAAATGCCGGTGGTGCTTGGTCTCCGTTTGGGGACATTACTACGTTAATGGCATGGACAGCAGGTAAGGGCGCATTTGTAGACTTTTTGTATCTGTTTCCTGCATCTGTAATCGGTTGGGCTATTACAGCTTATTTACTTTCAATGTCAGTACCAAAAGGGCAACCTGATTTTGATCCTTCTACAGAGAAACAACCTGTACTTTTAGACGGTGCGATGGGGACGGTATATCTTGGTGTAGCTACGATTTCAATTGCTGTTTTTGGACACCAGTTTTTCCATTTTCCAGCTATGTGGGGTATGATGTTTGGTCTTGCAATCTTAAAAATGTATTCTGTATTTCTTACAAAATCGGGTAAAAACGGGTTTAATATTTATGTAAATATGCAAAAAGTTGAAAATGATACATTACTTTTCTTCTTTGGTATCCTTTCAGCTGTAGGGGCATTACACTTTTTAGGTTTCTTGCATTATATTCACGACCTGTATGGAATGGTTGGTCCAACAGCTGCAAATATAGGTGTTGGGTT
>JARRNV010000217.1:0-3266 GCA_037384685.1 Sulfurimonas sp. | reverse complement strand
ATAAACTCACGCCGTTTTGGCATGAGTTTGGGAATAGACCTCTCCCCTGCAAATAAACAATGTAATTTTGACTGTCTTTATTGTGAACTCGCACCTGCTGCTGCTGTTGCCAAACAATCAGATAGTATTGGTGTAGATAAAATAATTCTAGAGCTAAAAAAACACCTCAGCGATAAAGTAGATGTGATCACACTCACTGCAAACGGTGAACCGACACTCTACCCTTACCTTGATGAGCTTATAGATGAGATCGATCAGATTAAAGGTGCTACACAAACACTTATTCTTACCAATAGTGCAATGTTAACTAATGAAAAAGTATACAACTCATTACTTAAACTCGATCAGGTAAAACTCTCTTTAGATGCTGTTACTCCCGAGGTATTTAAAAAAATAGACAGACCTCACCATGATATAAATGTAGAAGATATAGTCTCAAAAGTACAGCAGTTCTCAAAAGAGTATAGTGGGAAACTTTTTATTGAGATCTTGTTTGTACATGGGTTAAACGATACAAAAGAGGAAGTACAAAAACTAAACGATGCTCTGCTTCGTATAGATGCAACACGAATTGACCTTGGGACGATCGACAGACCGCCTGCATATCCGGTAAGCGGGATCAGCTACAAAGAGCTCTATGAAATTTCTAAACTTTTTGATACACACCTTCATGCAGAAGCTAATAACTCTTCATATACAAATGAAGAGATTATAAACACTCTTGACAAACGTCCTCTAACTTTACAAGACATTGAACTTTTATTTGATGAAGAGAGTAAAAAAAGATTATTACAGCTTATAGAAAATAAAGAGATAGTAGTAAAACAATTAGATAATTTAGAGTTTTTTATACCTTATCAAAATATACAAAGAAAAAAGAGCAAGTAGCCTTAGCTACTCCTCTGAAGATACTTTTTTCGTAAAAAATATAAATAACCCCAGTGCAAATACCAAAATAGACACCCCACCTATTAGATACACTGCATAGATCATTTGCGAGTAATCGTGTAGTGCTATTTTAAATACAACCATCAGTGATTCAATAAGTAGTGCTATGATGATCGTAATAGAAAATTTTGTAAACACTTTATACTCTAATTTTGAATTTTTGGAATAACTTTTAAAAACAACTTCTTGTTCTAAGATCGTTTTTGAGAGATCAAAAATAGCTAATCCTAGTGTCAAAGCAATGATCGGTTTAAAAATAGACTCAATCGACACACCACCCTCTTTAAAAAACAGAGAGTGTCCAAGTTCATAGATGCTGTATCCTAGTGTAAATACAGCGAGTACAATCATCAAACTCGCTGTTACAAAGTAAAACCCTTTACTTAAATAGTTAAACTCTTTATGCAACTCTATAAGTCCTAAACGATCCAACAATGCACTCAAAGTAAAGTCCATAAAATAAACTTTATCATCTTCTTCTTTTACTACTGTTACACAAGTTTTCCCTGTAGCACTGCTAATGTAAGGTTTTGAGATAGATACATCTGAATTATTAAACTTCACTTTTCTCATCAGATAACTTCTGTCTCTCCCTTTTGGTGTTGAACTTGTTTTATCTCTGTAAATATTGTCCGAAGTTTGTTTGAGAGAATCTTTATCACATGTATATACAAGCTCTAAAGATGGAAAAACTTTAAACAGTCTGTTAAATCGTTGCTCTTCCCCTTTAGACAATTGTCCTAAGTTATGAATAGTCTCTACTAAAAATTTTTCTATATCGTTTACATTTGCTTTATAGGTTTCCATAAACTCTTGCATGGTATATCCTTTATAACTTTTTAATTAATGTGATCTTGGTCCATGGTAATAATTATCGCTAATCTCATCAACAGGTGTGCTTTTTCTTGCAAGCATCTCCTCTTCACTTTCAAAAACTTTTACCATTTCATGTTTTGCATCACCAAGTGCTAGCAGTTGTCTCTCTAACACGCCAAATCTATTTTTAAACTTATCGGACAACACAACAATATCTTCGTAACAACGGGTTGCAAACTCAACTTCAAATTTACTCGCTGTATCTTTAAAACCTAAAAATGTTTTGAGGGAACCTTTCTCTTTAGCAAAGTATATAGAGTAAATTTTTGTAAAGATGTTGTACATTTCATCTAAAAGTATCTCCATTTCGTCTAAAACATTTTTACTGTTAAATTGTGCAAACTGTTTTGCTTCATTATAAAACCACTCACCAAAATCTGAATCTTGTGCTATAGGAGTAAGTTGTTTTTTATCTATACTAAAACCTGATACAAGTAATTTTATATTATTGACCCATTTTAGGTGGGAAGTGCGTGCTTTATAAAGTCTATACATATTTTTTTCTTTTGTATTCACGGTAAACCCTTTAAGATTTTTGTGAATTATACTCCGAAATGATTTTTATTTGTTCTTTGTATAGATTATTTTTTAAGCAGTTATCTATTTTTTGATGAAATAATTATCATAATGTGTAGATATATTTTAAAAATGGATTATTTGTTATAATTCTTCTAAATCTTGTTTGCAAAGGCTCCTTATGAATATTTTAAAATCTTTTTTCTTTCTCTTTTTTGTCATCCTTTATACCTCAGTCAATGCTGATACTGCGAAAACAAAAGGTATCGATGAAGCATTAGAAAAACCATTGATCGAAAGATACATCATAGATGAACTAAAAGATTTACGTATGCAAAACATGCAACTAAAAAATGATCTTGAGAAAAGGGTAGCAAGAGCTGAAGTTGAACAAACAGATAGAGCAGCAAGATACATCACTGACACTATCGGCAATATCTTTTACCTTATAGCAGCTGCAACATCTATATTGCTTTTTGCCGGATGGAACTCACTGAAAGACTTAAGAAGTAAAACTGAAGAGATAGTTGAAGAAAGAATTGACAAAATAACAGAAAAATACAACTCTCAGATGCAAAACCTTCAAGATGCTCTGACTCAGCAGTCAAAAAAGATACTAGACAATCAAAACAAGATATATAATACCCAGTATATTCACTCTTTATGGATGCGCTCAAATTTAGAGACAAATCCTCAATCTAAAGTAGAGATCTACGATGAGATCTTAAAAATAAATAGTAATGATGCAGAAGTTTATGCGTATAAAGCTGATGCAGTTATCGATATGGATGAGTATGAATGGGCTTTGAACCTGAGTAATAAAGCTATAGAAATTGATCCAGAATATGGATATGCTTATTGGCAGCGTTCTTGTGCAAATGCAGCGCTTGATAAGAAAAATGAAGCTATTGAGGACTTACAAGCAG
>JARRNV010000216.1:0-2599 GCA_037384685.1 Sulfurimonas sp. | reverse complement strand
GAAAACGTTTTAACATGCCATCAATGTAGCCTATTTTATGTCCAATTCCAGTTGCACCTAATAAATGGTACTTAGAATCATAAATTTTGTAATTGATAAACATCATTAGTGAATTGTCAATATTGCCGTTATAATCGAGGTTGATTTCATGATCTTTAGGAAGTTCCTTGAATGTAAAATACCATTTATTGTCTGTTTTATTTTGATCAAGATGTTCCAGTAAACCTTTATGAGTGTAATACTTTTTCGTCTTATCCGATACTAAAAACGTTACAAACATACCGTACTTGTTTCTTATAGTTTCCAAGTAACTTGTAATTTTGGTTTCATCCGCTTCTGTGGATAATAACCAATCTTTTACAAAAGTATCGTTAGCCATCATTGAAGATATAAGACTCGGTTCTATTAAGTGTGTTTGTATCTCTGTATAGATATTATCTACAGAAAGGGGTAATGAACGTGTAACTAAATCTTTTTGTACGGAGTTTAAAGAGATAGCATAATTTATAAGTGAAATACTAAGTGATAGTACTAGCAATAAGCCAGAGACTATAAATAAAACTCTAAAATTTCCTTTTTCATTCATAATAATTCATCCTGCAAATTTGTGAAAATTATAATAACATCTTATCGCTTAAAATCACAGGAAAATATTAGTCTCTAACTTTGTATATCTTTTTTCTCTCTTTAGATGAAGGAATCTCGAGCTGTTTTCTGTATTTTGTGATCGTACGTCTAACCATGTTCATGTTATAGCGCTGCATAACTTTTTCTACTAAATCTTGGTCTGTTAACGGCTCTTCATGATCTTCATTCTCTACAAGATTTTCTATAAAATGTTTCACTTCGGATGAGGAAAGATTTTTGGAAACTGCATTTGTAAAAAATGATTTGAGTGAAAAAATTCCTCTATCACATTTAATGTATTTGTTTGAAACTGCACGCGAGATCGTAGACTCTTCAAAACCTATCTCTTCAGCTACCTGAGCCATTGTCATCGGTTTTAATTCACTTCCAATGAAAAACCCCATTTGACGCTCAACAATGATAAGTACAAGTTTGTAAAGCGTCGATTTTCTAAGCTCCAACAAGTTTACAAGATCACGTGCTTCTTTAAGTTTATACTTCAGTTCGTCATTTTTACTTTTAAACGGATCTTTTATCACAATATCGGGATAGTAACTGTGATTAATTTTAACAGATATATCTTCTCCAACCTCTACAAAAAAGTCGGGAACTATATACTCATTATCTTCTTGGTAATCTATAGCCGGAGGCGATTTAAACTTTTTAATAATTGTCGTCGCTTCTTCAAAACGGTGGTGTTTATGGTATTTGTCTATATTTTTTAAATTTGTGATCATCTTCTCGATCAACTGGCTTAGTTCTGTATCTATATTAAGTTGTGAAAGCTGAAATTCAAAACACTCAACCATATCTTTTGCAGCTACTCCACAAGGATCAAGATAAGCAAAACGCCCGCGAATACTCTCCACAAACTCTTTAGTTGTATTGCATTTAATAGCTATATCTTCTATATCACCGTCAAAATACCCATCACTATCTACGTTATCTAAGATCTCTATAGCAACAGATTGTGAATTTGGTGTCGGAAACAGCGGTGCATCTATTTGGTTTGAAACCTTTTCATAAAATGACTCTTTATAGACATTAATCTCTTCAATTAAACCACTACTTGAGTAATTTGATTCAAAAGATGAGTTATACTCTAAAAACGGGTTGTCAAAACTATGCTCTTTAAATACAGCTTCTAGATCCTGTAAAGGTGCTTGTAGTAACGGTAACCAAAGTCTTAGTGACAGTTGTAAGGTTTGTTTTTGTTTGGCCTGAAGCCCTAATGATGTTGACATATTATATTGTACTCAAACCAAAGATGGTTTGAGCTCCTGTACTGCGTAAGTTTTACGCAATGGATTAGTATTTTAATCTTACTAAACCGTTTGGCTTAGCTATTTTCATTTGACAAGAAAGACGTGAATTTGGTGTACAAGTACCAGAACAAATCTCTTTAAGAACTTTTACTTCTTTGTCAGTTTTATCTGAAAGGAATTCCATACCAGATTCAACTTCAACTACACAAGTTCCACACTCACCATCACGACATCCAAAAGGAAGTGCACTACCACTAGCCTCTACGATATCTTGAATAGTACTACCCTCTTTCACGTTAATTGCTAAAAAATCATTTACGATCTCAACTCTTGTTGTCATTTTCTCTCCTTATTGTAAAAATGGTTTTATAATCACGTCACCCTTAACGAGTGTTTGACAAGCTAATCTAACTTTAGGACTAATAGTAAATTGTTGACAATGCTCAGCATCTTTACCTTTTAGTACTCCAAGTTCCATAAGCTTTTCTAGTTCTTTATCTTCAATATAGTTCGTTGGCTCTTCATCTTCAATATTTTCATATTTAATAAGACAACTAGCACAGTCGCCATCTTGACACTCAAAGTTAATAGGGATACCATTATCTTTAGCCAATCTTACAATCGGTTCACCTTTAGCTGCATGATACAGACCGTCTTTTTCTGTATCGAAACCAATGAAAATCACTTTTGCCATTTTTCTTCTCCTT
>JARRNV010000215.1:0-2605 GCA_037384685.1 Sulfurimonas sp. | reverse complement strand
ACTGATGTTGTTGAGGTTCTATTTCTCGTCAATCTCTTCACGAGGCGTGTTTGTTTTACATTTAACACACTCATATACCTCTTTGTTTCTAAATGTACGCGGTGCTAAAACTCCGTCACATCCATCCTGTGTACATTTAATTGTTGTTGGCTCAAATTTCGATATAAATTTACAATCCGGATAGTTTTCACACCCCCAAAAAGGTCCTCGTCTTGAGTTTTTAAGGCTTAACTTTCCTCCACAATCTGGACAAGGAGTTTCACTAACTTTCTCTTCAACTTGAATAGATTTTGTATTTTTACATTCAGGATAGTTTGCACATGCTAAGAACTGACCGTTACGACCATTTTTAATCACCATATCGCCGCCACATTTGTCACACTTATCTTCTGCAACTTCCTCTTTTTTCTCTACAGTGTTGCCATCTTCATCCACTTGTTCTGTATATTTACATTTAGGGAAACCACTACAAGCGACAAACTGACCAAAACGACCAGATCGTAAAAGAAGTTCACTACCACATTTAGGACAGTTTCTACCAAGTGGTTTAGCCATTTTAAGAGATACGATTTTCTCTTTACCCTCGGCAATTTTTTGCATAAATTCATCGTAAAAATTAATAAGCAGTTTTTCCCAGTCTATATCACCTTCTGCAATCTCATCGAGTTTCTCTTCCATATTTGCAGTGAAATTGATGTCAACAATATTTGCAAAATGTTTTTCCAAGATCTCAGTAACTGTAAATGCCACTTCTGTAGGGATGATCTGTTTTTTCTCTATACTTACATATGTTCTATTTGTAAGTGTTGCAATAGTCGGTGCATATGTAGATGGACGCCCAACACCTTCAGATTCAAGTTTTTTAATTAAACTTGCTTCTGAATAACGAGCAGGTGGTTCAGTAAAATGTTGTTCAGGTTTGATTGTTTGAATTTCAGCTTTTTCACCCTCTTTAAGTGATGGTAAAAGTTTGTCTTTATCGTCTGTTCCTGCTACTTTATAAAAACCATCAAAGATCAGCTTTCTTCCACTTGCGCGGTACTCATTTTCAGATCCAGTGAAGATGATCGATTGTTGCTCAAACACTGCATCTTCCATTTGACATGCCATAAAACGATCGTAGATTAAACGGTAAAGTTTGATCTCATCTGCTTTTAGGTATTTAGCTGCAACATCTGGAGTAAATTGCAACATTGTAGGACGGATAGCTTCGTGCGCTTCTTGTGCGCCTTTTGCCTTTTTCGTATATACTTTTGGCTTTTTTGGTAAATATTTCACCCCATAACGACTTTCAATAATTCCGCGAACGGCACTCACTGCTTCACTTGCTAAGTTAAGTGAATCTGTTCTCATATATGTAATAACCCCGCTTGTACCGTCCGGAGTTTTTACACCTTCATAAAGTGTTTGTGCAAGCATCATTGTTTTCTTTGGAGAAAATCCAAGTTTTGAAGATGCTGTTTGTTGCAGTGTTGAAGTCATAAAAGGTGGAGGAGTTGAACTTTTTCTTTGTTTAGTCTCTATTTTTGTAATTGTAAAACTATCTTTTTTTACACTTTCTACTATAGCAGTTGCTTGATCTTTGTTTGCAATTGAGAGCTTTTCAATTTTTTCATTTTTATGTTTGATCAAATTTGCTTCAATATTTGTTTTAAAAGTTGTGTCGATGCTCCAATACTCTTGTGGAACAAACGCTTTGATCTCTTTTTCACGATCTACTACAAGTTTGAGTGTTGAACTCTGAACACGTCCACCACTTAAACCTTTTTGGATCTGTGAGCTAAGAAGAGGAGAGAGTTTATAACCAACAATGCGATCGAGTAAGCGGCGTGCTTGTTGTGCATTTACCATTTTCATATCTATTTTGCGGGCAGATTCAAGTGCATGTGTAATTGCAGACTTTGTAATCTCATGGAAAACAATACGAGGCAGAGACTCTGGATCTTTTTTGATCGCATGGGCAATATGCCATCCGATAGCTTCCCCTTCGCGATCCTCATCGGTCGCGATATAGATAGTATCAGCTTTTTTGGCTTTGTCTTTGATCTCTTTGACTGTTGGAGCATTTTCTTTTGCTACTGAATACTTTGGAATAATTGTATGTGTATCTTCATCTATCTCTATTCCAAAACGAGATTTCGGAAGATCTCTAATGTGACCTTTGGAAGCGATTACATCATAATCTTTCCCTAGAAAGTTTTTAATAGTTCTTGCTTTTGCTGGTGACTCGACGATAATTAAGTTCAAATATCAATCCTATATAATATAGTATAGTGTTTTAAG
This sequence comes from Sulfurimonas sp., assembly GCA_037384685.1. Lineage (GTDB taxonomy): Bacteria > Campylobacterota > Campylobacteria > Campylobacterales > Sulfurimonadaceae > Sulfurimonas. The sequence continues at coordinate 322 of JARRNV010000215.1, read as the reverse complement.
TGCGAAAGTTTAACACAAAAACTTTAAATTGATGTTACACACTTTTTTAAGTATCCCTATTGAAGATATCTCTAGTATAAACTTTAGTTTTTACATCTTTAAGATCTTTATTTAATCTATTGGTAATGATAAGATCAGATATCTCTTTAAATTCACTAAGATCTTGAATAACTTTAGAATTAAAGTAACTTTGCTCATGAAGTGTCGGTTCATAAACTACCACTTCAATCCCTTTTTCCTGGAGTCTTTTGATTACTCCTGTAATGGCACTATTTCGAAAGTTATCACCCCCTTGTTTCATAACAAGTCTATAAACGCCAAC
>JARRNV010000214.1:0-2606 GCA_037384685.1 Sulfurimonas sp. | reverse complement strand
TTTTTTCAAGTGCGTAAAGATCTGTTTTTGATGTATAAATACTCCAGTTACCTAAACATTTATATTCGGATGTAGAGAGGTCTTTGTAGTAACTTAGTTTATTTTTTTCACACGTAGGTATAGCTCCTTGGTCATTAGAGGTGTCTAAAAAACAAATATAATGGTAAGGGGACTCTTTCGTGTAAGTAAGAATATATTCATATATATCTTCAGTAAGTTTTGTGGAAGGAAAAATATTTTCATAGTGAGTAGTTTCTTTATTTTTTGAAAAAACTTCTACATGAACCGTAGTGCTTGAACGTTCAACAATAATACCAATGAAAACTTTCATATATAAAGATTCTAGTATATTGCTTAACACTCAGTATCCACCCCACATAGAGGATGCGCTTTGTCATAATTTTGTTTTTTCAATGCACTTCCTAGTTTTGTATAAATTTGTGTTGTTGCCATCGACGAATGTCCCAAAAGTTCACTTACATCTACTATCGGTGCCCCTCCATTTAAAAGAGATGTTGCATAAGAGTGGCGTAGCTGATGAGGTGTTACTTTTAATGATATTCTAGCAAAAACTTTATTTATGATATATCTTAGACTATTTTCGCTTAATTTTTCTTCATTTTTTTCAAAAAGAAACCTTTTTGGTTGAAAATCTTTTAAATACTCTTCTAAAAGCTTTTGTGTAGTTTGTAATAAAGGGATATCTCGTTGTTTATTCCCTTTACCGATAACACGAATCCATTGATCATTTATATTTTCTAATTGAAGTGTTGATAACTCTGATATACGAAGCCCCATAGTGTATAAAATAGTGATAATGAGTTTCTCTCGCAAGTTTGCTTGTTTTAGAGCTTCAACAATATGCTCATGGGCAATCGGCTTAGGAAGTGTTTTTGCAACTTTTACACTTTCATCACCTTTAAGGGTCACTTTAAAGCCTATTTCACCTAGGTATTCACTAAAGCTTCTAATAGCACTAAGCTTTTTACTAATTGTTTTACTTTTAAGTGAAGATATATGTATACGATAGGGCATAAGATTAAAAAGGGTGTGTTTATCTTCTTGAACAATCTCAATATACTCAAAAGCTTCATCTAAAGCCTCTTTATATGTTTTTATGGTAAGTCCAGAGTAGCCTTTATACCCTTTGAGGTTTTCTAAAAACTTCTCTTTTTTGTCAGCGATCAACTTTTTCAAGAATCTTCTCAAATTGTTCATGGTATCTTGCAGCTTCATCTACAAGATGCTTGTCTGTTATGATACTCGGGGCTAGTTTAACATAACTATCAACCATAATTTCACTCATAAGTTTTATTCTTGATCTCTGTGCATCATCTATGGTGTCTTGAGCAATGATTTCGTTGATTGTATTGAGGTATTGTTTTGCGTCTTTAATATATTTTTCATATTTCATAGATGTTTTAGATTGTGCCATTATTGTTGAAGCCATTCTATTGTAAACATCAAGTGTGAAAGCTTCATTAGCGAGCTTATAAGCCTTTGTATACTCTCCCATTTCATAATGGTATTTAGCCTCTAATGATTTCTCGTATGAAGGATTTGTAACAAAAAACAAAATCATAAAAGAAACAAGAAAAACCGCTACAAATATAAGGAGATTTTTAATGTTCATGTTTTAGTAACCCCTCTTTTATCAAAGCTCTTGCACTTTCAAAATCAACTCCTTTAAGGTCGATTTCTTCAGACGTGTAATAGTGTATTGTACCAAAAGGTTTCGGAATTTGAAAATGATCCCATGAAATTAATTGCCAATACTTTGTCGGTTTTATTCCTACAAGCAGAATTTTAGCATCTGTTTTTTGTGCCATGGCAACAATTCCATCAGCTACTTCATGGCGAGGACCTTTTGGACCGTCAGGAGTGAGTCCTACATCATACCCCTCTTTTAAACTTCTAATTGCCTGTATAAGAACTTTTGCAGGGTTTTTATCACTGGAACCAGAGAGTGTACCGATCGAAAATTTTGCAAGTGTTCTTGAGATCAAAAGTCCGTCAAAGTGAGGGGATATCATTGCCTTAACATATGGTTTTTTTCTATAAAAAGAGTAAAAATAAGGGATCATTAAAAGTTCCCCATGCCAGCATGCAATAAGGTAAGGTTTGTCTGCTATTGTTTGTGGACCATGATAAACTTTTTTGTTTGTATAGTATAAAAAACGGATTATAAAAGAGCCTATTAAAGGGACAAAAAAGAGGGCAAGTTTACGGGAGAGTTTTTTAAGCAACTATCTCCCCTGTGCAGATGGTGCGCCCGATTTGTGTCACTTTCACTTTTGCAAAAGTTCCTAAAAGCTCCTCTGAGCCTTTCACTTTTACAACGAGGTTTGTATTTGTTCGTCCTGAAACATAGTTATCACGGTTGAGATCTTCAAAATAAACTTCATATACTTGATCTAAATACTTTTGGGCATTTTCATCTAAGATCTCAGCTTGAAGTGATTGGAGTTGTGTTAGACGTGCCGATCCGATCTCTTCATCAACAGTATTTGTGAAATGTTCAGCTTCAGTATGTGGACGAGCTGAGTATTTAAAACTAAAAATCTGATCAAACTTTACTTTTTTCATTACATCTAAAGTATCTTCAA
>JARRNV010000213.1:0-2608 GCA_037384685.1 Sulfurimonas sp. | reverse complement strand
TGAGTTTTTAAAAGTATCTGAGGAAGGTAGTTTTACAAAAAGATTTTGGGAAAGAATGTATGATCGTTATAACAGATTGTTGCACTTCTTTTTTAGAAGAAAAGTTCTTTCGCTCATTAGTATGGTTACATTGATTTTAGGTACTACGTTTATACTTGCAAAATACTCAAAATTTCAAATGTTTCCGGAATTTGATACTACTCAAGTTTACGTATACGGGAAAGTTGATATTAACAATGAACTTGAAGATACCGAAAAGTATGTTTCAACTTTAGAAAATATGATTTTAAAAAATATTGATAAGCAGAATGTTTCTTCGGTAACTTCAGTAATCGGTTTTAAAATGGATTCTAAAAATCAGGCTGAAATAGGGGAAAACCTTTTTCATATATTTATAGACCTCAAAGAGCGAGCACCTGTAAACTTTTTTGACAAATATATAAGTCCGTATCTTTCGATCGAATATGATAGAAATATAAAAACGAGAGAAAAAGATTCTCGAGACATTGCCGCTGATTTGAAAAAACTTTTAGCTAAGGAATCAAAAAAATATGAAGAGTTTGTTGTAAAAGTTCCGGGTGCAGGAGTTATTGCAAACGATATTGAGATAGGATTGCGCTCTAAAGATGGAAGAGATGTTGTACCGTATTTGAAACAGTTAGAGGATGAGGTTTCAAAAATAGATGGGGTGTTTAATGTCTCAGATGATGCAACATTAGGAGAAAAAGAGTTAAAGATCCGTATAAATAAATATGGACAAGAGTTGGGTTTTAGTGAACAAAGTATTTCAAACTCTTTACGTGCGTATTATCTCAAAGGGGAATATGGAAAGCTTTTTAACCAAAGCGGACTTGTTAGGATTAAAATAGAGAGTAATCTAAATGAAGATATTAATTCTTTAAGAGATTTGGAGCTAAAAGTTCCATCTTCAAATCAGTATGTACTGCTTAAAGAGATTGCAGATTTTATTTATGTTCAAAGTTATGTAACACTCAAAAAAGAGGATGGAAAACGGATCAAAAGTTTTTATGCATCTATAGATAAAAAAGTAATTACATCTTCAGAAGTTATGGAAAAATTACAACCGACATTTAAAAAGTTACGTGATCAAGGGATTATTATAGATATTAAAGGGGAAGAGAAAGAGAACCAAAAAAATATGAGAGAGATGGGACAATCTTTCTTAATTGCAATCTGCTTGATCTTTATTACTTTAGTATGGTTATTTGATTCAATTAAAAAATCATTGATTGTTATTAGTACTATTCCATTGGTACTTTTAGGTGTATATGTCGGGCATTTTATTATGGGAATTAACCTTACAATGCCTGGTATGATAGGGGTTGTTGGACTTGCAGGTGTTGTTGTAAATGATGGACTTATTATGGTTGACTTTATCAAAAAAGCAAAAGATACCGAAGAGTTAATGCGTAGGGCAAAAACAAGACTTCGTCCAATTTTACTTACATCATTAACAACAGTTCTGGGACTATTGACACTTATCTTTTTTGCTTCGGGTCAGGCAAAGATCCTACAACCGATGGCAGTATCACTCGGATTTGGTATAGCATGGGCAACAGTGCTGAACTTGATCTATGTACCACTTTTATATGCTGTAGTATATAGAATAAAAACACCGAAAAATATTGAGGAGAATAGTAAATAATGAATTTTGAAATAGCATACGCACAATTTGGTGCAAGACCACCTGTTACAAAGCCTATACCTGAGTTCTTGATCGAAGTAGGGGAAGAGGGTATAAGAAAATTGGTTTCAGATCATTACGATGCGATTAAAACAAGTGACATTAAACATCTTTTTCCTATGGATGAAGAGGGACTTGCAAAAGCAAAACAGCATGCAGCTGATTTTTTGATCCAGATCTGCGGAGGACCAGCTTATTTTAACCAAACTCGTGGAGCACCTCGAATGTTAGGACGTCACGCTCCTTTTAGAATAGATGCAAAAGCACGAGAAACATGGGTGGCTTTATTTATCCCATTGCTTGAAAAACTTCATGAAGAGGGTGTAACAGAGACCTCTTTAAACTCTTTTTGGGGATATATAAATATCTTTTCTATTTGGATGATAAATACGCAGTAGCACAGATGTCCCATAGTAAGCTATCTCTAAGCAATCGCTGAGTATAATTTCGCCCTACCAAAGCAAAGTGGGTTCGTAGCTCAGTTGGTTAGAGCCCTCCGCTCATAACGGAGTGGTCCCGTGTTCGAGTCACGGCGAACCCACCACTTTTAATCCTAAAAATAAAACAAATCTATATACTATTTAATTAAATTGAACTATTAACGCAATTGCTCTAATTTTGATATACTACTATAATATAAAATTTTTCAAAGGATGAATTTGGATACCAATAGTACTATTGCTATGTTTATTGAAAATAATCACTTAGGTGATTATTCAAGTATTATTGGATTATTAATAACTTTGATAGGTTTTACATTTACGTTGTATCAACTGTACAAAACAAAACAGGCTTCAGAAGTAGCTACTGAAGCAGTTAAAGCGATGAGAAGAGATTTAAATAAGGTAGATGTGATTGCTAACTTATCATCTGTATTAACAGAAATGGAAGAAATAAAGCGTT
>JARRNV010000212.1:0-4773 GCA_037384685.1 Sulfurimonas sp. | reverse complement strand
AGCAAAGTTTATTTGATTCTAGAGAAGATAGAATATATAGAGCAAATTGTTGAAAATAATGGTGGCATTGTAAAATCACTTGAAGACAGTGTGATTTTAAGACCTGCAATACTTATGCACCTAACCGCAATAGCTGAACAATTTAATAAATTAAAAAAAGATCATGCAGATGATATTTTAAGTGCTTTTGATGACAAAGATATCAAAGGTATGTATGATGTTAGAACCTATATAGCTCATGAATATGAAGGTGTAAACCTCTCTATAGTTGAATGGATAGTTAGAAATGGTCTTCCAAAATTTAAAAAGCAATGTCAAGAGATCATTAAGATAGAGAGTTAGCTGATTCTTGCAGCCAACTCTTTTTTATATTCCTCTATATCAAAATCTTTCATGTGTGATGAACCACTCTCTATAGCAGCAAGGGCTACCGCTGCAGAAACTTCCACAACTAAACGTTTGTCAAAAGGTGAGGGGATAATGTACTCTTTTCCATATTCTAACTTTCGTCCGTGAATCTCGTGTAGATACTCCGGTACCTCTTTTTTTGCAAGTTCGGCTAGTGCTTTTGAAGCAGCGAGTTTCATTTCGGTATTTATTTTTCTAGCTCTCACATCCATAGCCCCACGGAAGATAAAAGGAAAACCTAAAACATTGTTTACTTGGTTAGGATAATCACTTCTTCCCGTTGCTACGATCGCATCTGGACGAGCTGCACGGGTATCTTCTGGAAATATCTCCGGAGTAGGGTTTGCGAGTGTAAAAATGATAGGGTTGTGACACATCTTTGCAACATCTTCTACATGAAATGTTCCAGGGCGTGAAAGTCCTACGATCACATCTGAGTTTGCAAAAACTTCATCGTGTGTCAGGTATTTGTGCGCGGCAAATTCACGTTTATAGTCATTGAGATCACTTCTTCCTTGATGTACGAGCCCTTTTGAGTCCATCATATAGATATGCTTCACTCCCACTTCACGGTAAAGTCTTGCACACGATATAGCAGCAGCTCCTGCTCCCACTACTACAATTTTGAGTTTTTCTATATCTTTGTTCGCGATCTCACACGCATTCATGATAGCAGCCGTCGAGATAACTGCAGTACCGTGTTGATCATCGTGCATAACAGGGATGTCAAGCTCATCGATCAAACGACGCTCGATCTCAAAACATTCCGGTGATTTTATATCTTCAAGATTGATCCCGCCAAATGTTGGAGCGATTGCACTTACAACCGAACAAAACCTATCAATACTTTCAGTATCTACTTCTATATCATACGCATCAAGTCCTGAGAACTTTTTAAAAAGAACCCCTTTGCCTTCCATAACAGGTTTAGAAGCTAACGCGCCTATGTTTCCAAGTCCCAAAACTGCCGTACCGTTTGAGATCACACCCACTAAGTTATTTTTTGCAGTATATTTGTACGCATCGTCAGGATTTTTTTCTATCGCCAAACAAGGTACAGCTACCCCTGGTGTGTATGCTAAAGAGAGATCTTTTTGTGTTGAAACACTTTTTGTGATCTCGATTGCCAGTTTTCCGGGTTGTGGAAACTGATGATAATCAAGTGCTTCTTGTTCTAGTTGTTTTTTCCCCATTAGTTCTCCCTTTGTTTGATGAGCTCAAGCCAATCTTTCATCTTTTTTTCATATCCTATATCTTTGAGCTCGACAAACTGTTGTGGATGCTCTAAATATTGTTGCTCTACATAACCACCAAAATCGTGTGGATAGAGATAGTTTGCATTATTTTGCTGAATAGTTTTTGGTATATTCATAATATTACCATTTTTTACACTATTTAGTGCTTCATTTATTGCCATATATGCAGAGTTTGATTTTGGAGAGGCACACAAGTAGATTACCGCTTGTGCTAAGATGATTCTTGCTTCTGGATAGCCGATTTTACTAACAGAAGTGAGGCATGATGTTGTAAGTGTAAGCGCTTGCGGATTTGCATTGCCTACATCTTCACTTGCGAGTATTACAAGTCGTCTTGCTATAAAGTCAGCACTCTCCCCACCATCGATCAAACGTGCAAGATAATAGATCGCAGCATCTGCATCGCTCCCACGAATTGACTTGATCAAAGCAGAGGCTAGATCATAATGCACTCCTGCTTCACTGCTTCGCATCTTCATCAATGACGAGTTGATATTTTTCGATCGCTTGATCAAGAAGTTGTAAGAGTGCTTCGTTTGCGATCGCTTTTATCTCAAATAGCATCGATCGAGAACGGATCGCAGAAGTAAGTGAATAAAAAGGGTTTTCCGTTGAAGCACCGATAATCAGTGCTTCATTCCGCTCCATAATTGGAAGTAAAACCTCTTGCTGGTTTTTGGAAAGTCGATGCACTTCATCTATAAAAATGAGCGGTTTTTGCAGAGCATTTTGGTGTTGTTTAAAAACTTTTCTCAAGTCTTCAACTTTTATGGAAGTAGCATTAAACTCATAAAACGGCAGATCCATTATATTTGCAATGACTCGCGAGATCGATGTTTTTCCACACCCCGCCGGTCCATAGAAAAAACTGTGCCCAAGTGAGCCTTTTTCACAAAGAGTTCGAAGCGGTGCACCTTGAGAGCTTAAGTGCTCTTGCCCAACAATCTCATCAAAAGTTTTCGGACGTAAAAGTGTGGCAAAATCCAAAGTTACGCTCGTTCTTTTTCTTTTTTAGATTCCTCTTTTATAAACTTATGCAGTGCAGAGTATTCACTGCGTGTTAGGAATCTTGTTTTTCCGGTTGGAAGATTGTTTAACTCGATCTCAGCAAAACTAAGACGTTTAAGATCAACGATCTCCGCTCCAAAGTGTGCAAAAAATCTACGAAGTTCACGGTTTTTCCCTTCAGCTATTGCAACTTTTAAGATCGAATAATTCGCTTGATTTTTTTGGATTTTATAGCCGATAAAAGGTTTAAATTCCATCGATTTGATCTTTGAGTGAGAATGTGCACCTGCACTTGCATCTTCAAGATAAAGACCATCAACCATTGCTGCTTCCATCTCCGGAGTTACAGCACCTTGGATCTTGATCTTGTAAATTCGTTGTAGATCAGATTCCATCAAAGATGTTGCGATGTGCGAAGCATCTGTTAAAAGAAGTAACCCTTCACTTGCAAAGTCAAGACGTCCAACAGGAATGTAGTGTTTAAACTCTTTACCTAGTGAATCGTAAATAGTACGACGCCCTTTTGGATCAGACTTTGTAACTAGCTCCCCTTTAGGTTTGTTGTATACGATTACAGTGTACTTGCTTTTTGGACTTATTTGTTTTCCGCTAACATAAACGATGTCACGCCCCTCTTCAACTTGTGTAGCAGGGTTCATCTCGATCTCGCCGTTTATGCGGACATACCCGTCTTGTACAGCTTTGTCAGCCTCACGACGTGAGTATGTTGAGTAGTGCGCTATATATTTATTTAATCTCATTGCCATTTTTAGGAGATACCTTTTTCTATGAGTGAGTGTATGTGTAATACACCTTTGATTTTCTTATCTTTATCTGTGATAACCAACAGCTGAATTTTTTTCTCTTCTATAAGTACTAAAGCGTCACTTGCCAAAAGCTCTTCATCATCAATACTCATAGGGTTTTGCGTAGCATAAAGCATAACATTGTCTTCAAGTGAAAAATTTTCACTCAAAAGTGCACGGCGAACATCTCCGTCACTCATAAGACCTACAAGATGATTGTTTCCATCAACTATGAGTGCTGTTCCCAAACGTCCTTCACTGATGCTTAAAATTGCATCTTTTACTTTTGCATCTTGAGATAAGATTGGAAGGTCTTGAGTACGCATTAGGTTTTTTACTTTGACAAACAGTTTTTTCCCAAGTGCACCACCTGGGTGAAACGATGCGAAATCAGTTGTTTGAAAATCCCTTGCTTTCATTAAACAAACCGCGAGTGCATCACCAAGTGCTAAAGTCAAAGTAGTTGAACTAGTCGGTGCGGTGTTAAGCGGACATGCCTCTTTTTCAACTTCCACCTTGATCACAAGATCGCTGTAGCTTCCAAGTGTCGATCTTTCATTTCTTGTCATTCCAATAAGCGGTACATCAAACCTTTTTACATGTGGTAAAATTGAGCTAAGCTCTTCACTCTCTCCACTGTAACTAATCGCTAAAACTACATCGTCAGAAGAGACCATCCCGAGATCGCCATGCAAAGCTTCTGTCGGATGGAGAAAAAAACTAGGTGTCCCCGTTGAAGCAAATGTTGCAGCCATTTTAGCTCCAATGAGTCCACTTTTTCCAACACCGGTTACGATCAGCTTCCCTTTACAGTTAAGGATCATCTCTACAGCTTTGTCAAAAATATCATCAGTTATATAGTTCGCAGCATCGATCAGTGCTTGTGCTTCAATGCGTAATGTTTCTTGGGCAATACTTTTATAATTCATAAGAGTAATTATATCTCTTTTTATCTTCATAAGTTATAATATGAATTATGAAGACAAAAAAGGGGCTTTGATGAGAGCTGTAATTGGAAAATATTTAGATAGCATAGATAGTTTAAGACTTGAAGATAGAATCCTTTGTTATAACACACTAATTTTAGGGGAACAAGGCTCTGGAAAGACAAATTTGGCATGTAAGATCAGAAACTTTGTTATAGATAAAGAGGTACCGACTATTTACCTTGATTTTGATGATTCACATGAAGATCAAATAGAGTTAAGATATAAAGATGAACATTTTAATTATATCCGTTTCGATGAAAGTGAAGAGTTTGACAAAGAGTTTGAAGAACTTGTTGCACAAAAAAA
>JARRNV010000211.1:0-2643 GCA_037384685.1 Sulfurimonas sp. | reverse complement strand
ACACTATGACCCAAAATATACAATTTGTAAATTCTAATTCTAAAATTTATATAATAGGTAAAGATATTTTTGGTACAAAGGATAATAATATGCGTACAAAGCTAAAGAAATTTGTACAAAAATATAATATCCCTTTAGTTACAATTGAATACGAACAAAAAACACAAGTCATTCATGCTATATACCCAACAGTAGATATAGGTATCCCATACATTCAAGAAGCACTTTTTAAAATGTGTCAAAAAAGAGAGATACTATGATACTTCTTTGGGGACCTATAAACGACCAACCTTTAGAGTATGTAAAAAGAGAGCTTGATAGATTAAATGAACCATATTTTTTAATAGATCAACATAAAATTTTAGATTATGAAATACGTCTAGTGGTCTCTTCATCTATTAATGAAGCATATATAAAAAATAAAGATAGGATAATAGATTTAAAAGAGATTCACTCAGTGTATTTAAGACCACACGATAGTACACAAGTTGATTGTATTGTAAATGAAGGTGTCGATAGTGATGCATTTAGACATGCTGTATATTTTGATGAGATTATGTATACATGGTTAGAACTTACGGATTGTTTCATTATAAATAAATTAAGCGATATGGCATCAAATTCTTCAAAGCCATATCAAACAGAGTTAATACGCCAAATAGGTATGAAAACACCTAAAACAATTTTATCAACAGATAAAAAAGAAGTGAAAAAATTTCATAAAACACATAAACAAATAATTTATAAATCTATGAGTGGAATAAGAAGCATAATATCTAAATTAGATGAAAATGCATACGATAGATTAGAAAATATCAAGTGGTGCCCTACACAGTTTCAGGAGTATATAAAAGGTGTTGATTATAGAGTTCATGTGGTAAAAGATACAGTGTTTTCATGTAAAATTGAGACTGATACAGATGATTATCGATATTCTACAAAACAAGGTGGTTTTACAAAAATCACTGTTGCTAAGATTCCTAATGAAATCAAAGAAGTATGCATCAAGATATCTCAAATACTAGGATTAACTGTTGTAGGAATTGATCTTAGAAAAACCGCTGATGGTGCATGGTATTGTTTCGAAGCAAACCCATCTCCAGGATTTAGTTATTATGAAGCACATACTGGTTTACCTATTGCTAATGCTATTGCAAAATTATTAATCTATTCCTCTACCTGACATCTTTATTTTGAAATTTATGACCTTTAGGGGATTCTACCGATTTTTTAGAGTGACACCAACAAGTATTGGCAGAACAATCCCCATTATGATAATTCCTTTTTTTATAATGATGTTTTTGTTGTAAACTTATGAATGAATTATTTTAACTCTTCCAACATCTCCACTAGTTAATCTTACTTTTATGCCATGTGGATGTGTTGCAGAATTTGTAAGGATATCTTTTACGACTCCTTCTGTCAATTTGCCACTTCTTTGGTCTTGCTTTAAAACGATGCTGACTTTAGCACCTGGTTTTATATCTGCTCTTTTTTTCCCATCCATATTTATTTGTCACCATCTTTTTTTGAGGTATTTATCTTAAATGTGCGTGGCTTTCTTTTTAGTTGTGTAGATTTTTTCTCAAAACCTTCTTTTTTATCATACTTTTTCTTATTATCAAAAGGTTTTTTGTCATTGTAAGGTTTTTGCTTTTTTCCAGATTGGGCGCGACGAACCTGATACTCTGTACGCTCCTCTTCTGAACGAACCGTTCCATCTTTATGATGATTACGTTGACGACGCTTATCGGGACGTGGTTTTTGATCACGCTTTGGAGATTCTTCCTCAACAGTTTTAACCGGTTCAAAACCCTCTAGGTACTTTTGCAAAATAGTTCGACCTAACATGGTTTCGATCTGGTAAAGCAGTTGTGATTCCTCTGCAAGCAACAAGCCAACAGAAAGCTCTTTGGCACATGACAAACGATCAATATAGTCCGAAGCTTTTGCAGGAAGGTCTGCATGGATGATGATGTCAAACTGTTGCGCATCTTTGTCGGTGATCTCATCATCGATTTTAACAGTAATGTTCTCAGCAACTTCAAGAGAGTAGTTCTCCTTATGTGAAACAACAATGAGCATAGACTTGTCGGCATACTGTGAAATGAGCTGTGTCAACATCTCTTGTTTGCGTGAAGGTTCAGAGTGATACAGCCAGTGATAGTTGCGCTTGATGGTAATAGAAGATAACATGGATGTCCTTAAAAAATATCTCGGGCAGATACAAACGAGTATGGCATTATAGCTGGATTATTATATAATCTACGTATACAAACAAAAGGAGATCGAAAGTCACATGAACATTACCCGTTTTCTCTTTTTTTCTTTAGGGCTTCTAGTTATAGTGATGATCTTTGTAAAAAGCGGAGATGATCCAAAAAAACAACCTTTATCTAAAGATACGACTATCCTTGCTTTTGGTGACAGCTTGACTGCCGGATACGGAGCATCTAAAGGTCAAGACTACCCTGCACACTTGCAACGTCTTAGTGGCATAAAAGTTATTAACGCGGGGATTTCCGGAGAAGTTTCTGCTGATGGTTTAAAGCGACTTCCAGAGTTACTTCAAGAGTATAAACCTCAATTGGTCATACTGTGTCACGGGGGTAATGATATATTGCGAAAAAAATCGATGCATCA
>JARRNV010000210.1:0-5177 GCA_037384685.1 Sulfurimonas sp. | reverse complement strand
GCTTTTAAAGCATCTCCTGAGCTGTATCCAGGTTTTGCCATTCCTGAAATTTGAGCAGCATTAAACATATTAAATCTTTGAATAATACTTGGTCCTACAATACGTTTAATCTCAACCATCTCACTAATTGGGATCAGCGAACCGCCTATAGCTTTTACAAATACATTTTGGTAACTATCTAATCCTTCTCTATATTCACTCGCAGACTGAATATTTACATGGTAAGTACGACCAAAAAGGTTAAAATCATTTACATATTTACGTCCAAATGTTGCCTGAAGAGTTGTAAAAATATCAGACACACTTACACCTAATGCTTTTGCTTTTTCTTCATCAACAGTAATCATATATTGCGGTACATTTGTATTTAGTGTTGTTCTTACCCCCATAAGTTCAGGTCTTGCATTGGCTTGTTTTATAATCTCTTGCACATATCCATTCATTCGTGTTAGATCTGAACCTGTTCTATCTTGAACATACATCTCAAATCCACCTGTCGTACTCATACCACGAATAGGTGGCGGTGTGACGGCAAATAAGAACGCTTCTTTATTTTGTGAGAAAATTCCCATATATTTTCCGGCAATTGCAGAAGCTGCCGATGCAGGATCTTTTCTCTCACTCCAATCAGTTAAGTGTACAAACGAAATAGCAGAATCTGTTTTATATGCAAATGTCGTAATATCAAGTCCTGAAAGTCCTGCAGCCTTTGTCACCTGTGGATCAGCAAGTAGTTGATTGTTTACTTCATCCGTAACGGCTTTTGTTCTTTCTAACGAAGTACCCGGCATCATATTTTGAATAACCATTACAACACCTTGATCCTCACCCGGCACAAGTCCTGTTGGAAGTCGTGACATCAGTGTATAAGCAGCACCAATCATTACAAAAAACAGCAGTATGTTAAATATGCTAAAACGGATTACACGCTGTACATTAACAGAAAAACTTTGTGTAGCTTTCGCGAAAAAATCATTAAATTTACGAATTGGCCAAAATGGTGTCGGCTCTTCATGTTTTAAAAACAGTGCACATAATGAAGGTGTTAACGTTAAAGCAATAATTCCCGAGATCGTAACAGAGATAACAATAGTAATCGCAAATTGCTGATACAGTTTTCCACTAAAGCCACCCATAAATGCAGCCGGAATAAATACCGCTGAAAGAACGAGTACTATGGCAATTACAGGTCCTGTAATCTCTTTCATAGCTTTTGTCGTTGCATCCTTAACACTTAAGTCTTTGTTTTCTTTTAAAATCCTCTCAACATTTTCAATTACAACAATTGCATCATCAACAACAAGTCCGATAGCAAGTGTTAAACCAAAAAGTGTAAGTAAGTTGATCGAAAATCCAAGTGCATAAAAACCTGCAAAAGTACCGATGATCGAAACAGGAATAGCAAGTACCGGAATAATTGTCGCTCGTATATTTCCTAAAAATAGATAAATAATGGCCACAACAAGAAGTATTGAGAGTGCTAATGTAAATATAACTTCCTCAATCGATTGTTTTACAAACTCTGTTGGATCATACGGAACACTCACTTTTATATCTTCGGGAAAATTTTTAGACAACTCTTCTACAGTTTTATCAAGTGCTGCTGATACCTCTAAAGCATTAGCACCCGGTGCTAAAAATACACCGACTGGCATCATAGGCTCTTTGTTATAAGTAGCTTTGAAATAGTATGATTCCGATCCAAGTTCTACATTCGCAACATCTTTAAGTCTAAGTGCCGATCCATCACTATTTGATCGCAATATGATGTTTGAAAAGTCTGTAGGAGACTGTAATCTTCCCTGTGCACGAACTGTATATGTATAAACCGGATGTGAATTAATCGGCTCCTGTCCTAACTGTCCTGCTGCATATTGATTATTTTGACTTTGGATTGCTTTTACAACATCTGTTATTGTCAGATTATAGTTTGCTAACTTATCCGGATCGATCCAAACACGCATAGCATAATCTTTACTACCAAAAATATAAGCATCCCCGATTCCCGGTATACGTTTAATATCATCTAATACATTTACAAGTACAAAGTTTGAAAGATATATTGTGTCATGCTTTTGTCCTTTTGAAGTAAAAGCTAAAACTTTTAACATATCCGGAGAACGTTTTCTTACACTGATCCCTTGATCACGTACAGATTGAGGTAACTTAGAGATCGCAAGTTGTACACGGTTATTTACATCAACATTAGCTTGATCCGGATCGGTACCAATTTTAAAAAGTACACTTACACTTACAGTACCGCTAGGCGATGCAGTTGAAGTCATATAGATCATATTATCAACACCGTTAATAGCTTCCTCTAGCGGTGCTGCAACTGTTTTTGAAAGCGTATCGGCATCTGCACCCGGATATGTTGCTTGAACATTGATCTGTACAGGTACTACACTCGGATACGCTTGAACCGGTAATGATTTTATAGATATAAATCCGGCAATGATTATCACGATCGATAAAACTGCTGAAAATATTGGTCTATTTATAAAAAACTTAGAAAACATTATTTTTCCTGAGCATTAATTGTTTTGTCTATTGTTACGGGTGCATTTGGCTTAACTCTAAAGAAATTGTTTACAATAACTACATCTTTCGGGTCTAACAGCAGCTTTACCATCAACAACTAGAAATACAATAGTTCCTAAAGGATTTTGGAGTACTGCTTTTTGTGGTACTGAAAGAACATTGTTTGAAACTACACCTATAATTTTTATCTTAGCAAATTCACCCGCTATCAGCTTGGCATCTTTATTTCTAAAAACTGCACGCGCTTTAAGTGTTGAAGTAGCATTATCTACATGAGAAGCTACATAATCAATACGCCCTTCTTCTGGATATTCTTTACCATTGACAATAAGTACCGCTTTTAGTTTTGCATCTTGGAGGTCTTTGAAACTTCCATATTTAAGTGCATACTTCTCTTTTATCTTATTTATGTTAGGAATTGAAAACTCGGCATATATAGGATCTATTTGTGTCATTTTTACCAGCGGTGTTCCCACTGTCACATAATCTCCAACATCAACCAGTTTTATACCGGCAACACCGTTTATAGTCGATTTTACATCTGTATAATCAAGACTTACTTGTACTTTATCTAATTCTGCACGAGCTACATCTACATTTGCTTTAGCAGTTACATATGCGAAATACACAGTGTCTTTATCTTGTTCACTGATCGCTTTTTCTTCGTAAAGTCCACGAGCTCTTTCCCAATCTTTTTGGGCTTTTTCATACATAGCAGTCACAACATTCAAGTTTGCTTTTTTTGCAGCCACGTCCGCTTCATAAATTGTCGGCTCAATTTTGTACATTGGAGTACCTTTTAAAAGCTTCGCACCTTCTGTATACAATTGTTTCTCTAGCACTCCTGAGACACGAGCAGTAATCGTTACCTCTTTTAAAGATTGAATACGTGCAGGATATTCAAGTGAAATAGGTGCCTGCTTTGTTTCCTTTACTACATACACATCCACTTTTGGTGCCATTGGTGCTTGTGATTGTTCTTGCGCAAAGAGTACGCTACTAAAGAATAACGTTGTTGAAATCAACGATACTTTTAAAAAACCTTTTGACATTATTGTTCTCCTATTATTTTTTCTATACTTTTATTTTCACTCAAAATTGTATTGAGTACTTTAAAATAAGTTGCTATCTCTTCTTCACTTAACTTACTTTTTATTGCTTCATTAAAGCGATGTCCTATATCATTAACACCAGCTAAAATCTCTTCACCTTTTGGTGTTAAATAAACTCGATTTGCCCGTTTATCTATAAAACAACCTTTACGTTTTAAAAGCCCTTTTTTAATAAGTGAATCTATTGAACGCCCTACTGTTGTTTTATCTTTACCAAGCATTTCAGCTATTTGAGTTTGTGTAACTTCACTATCTTCATTTATAATCTTAAGTGTAGCAAACTGCTCTGCAGCAATACCAAATCTAGGCTGAATAAATTTAGTAAAGCTTGTTTTTAACATTGTAGCTACTAAGTTTGTTTGATACCCTATAGATGTTTTTAAGTCGTAACTCACTATCTCTCCGTATTTTCCTATTTTCAAAATAGTAGCATATACAACTTTATTTTTTTCTTAAATAGTAGCCTATGCTACTATTTGTATTTTTTTAAAAATTTAGCTTAGCTATTTTCGCCATACCCTTTTTGAAACTGAGCACGTTTTGTAAGGGTTTTTACACTTTGTGTAATGTCTTGACTCGCAATATGATAGTGTTCGTGTAGCTTTTCTAAAGACTCGTCTATCTTATTTGAAAGATTTTCACTAAGTTCATCTAAACTTTTTTTCATCTCTAAAACTTTTTTATCTTTGGTTTCTAGAAGCTCTGTAGAGATTGATGAAAGCTGTGATTGTGCTTTTACATAGTCTGATTTGATCGCTTCTATATCGCCAACCAATGACTCTACATCTTTATAAACATCGCTAAACTCTACTTGTTTGAGCTGAAAGTCTGACATCTTATTTGCCATTAAACTCATCTGTTTTAAAAGAAGCTCACTCTGTTGACGTATGTTTGCAAGGATTGTATCATCTTCACCAAGTGCAGTTTTAATCCCTTCAGTATGGGCTTTTAAAAGATTTATCTGATCTTCAAACGACTTTGTAACTCCTGAGAGTTGCGTTAACGTATGTTTTATAATCGAGTTTGCTATCTCATAAGAGATATTTTTAATCCCTTCAATATTCTCTTTTAATTGCTCAATCTCTTCTTTTATATCTATTTTGTTATCTTTTAGGTTTTCTTGAAGCATTGTTTTGATGTTGTTGTAATGGTCTTGCTCTGCTACACGTAAAATGTCTATATGTTTATGTACAACGCTGTCAAGTTCTGGAAGTTGTACCTCACTGAAGTATTTGTACTCTTTTTTAACATCAGAAAGAGAACTCTCTACATCACCAAACATATCTACAAACTTCATCTGGTTTGATTGTATTTTATCGAGTGCCGTAAGGTCGTTTTTAAACTTTTCTATCATCGCTTTTTGCGCGTCTCTATCCTCTTGGCTAGAGAGTGCCATCCTTTTTTCTAACTCAAGTATAAAAGCTTTAAGTTGTGTCAATTCTGTTGCTAAAACCTTTACAAATTGCTCTTGGTTTTTTGCAAGTTCAGATTGCTGTGTCTGATGCATAATGTTCATTATAATAA
>JARRNV010000209.1:0-2661 GCA_037384685.1 Sulfurimonas sp. | reverse complement strand
TTAAAGATGGTTTACCTGATGTGCCTTTTGGTTCACCATCATCACTTGAATGTTCAACCACTTGATCAAACTCATTGAGATAACGAAATGCAGTTACAAAATGTCGTGCTTTTGGGTGTTCTTGTTTTAATTGTTCTAGTGTAGTTTCATAGAATTCGTAGGGGATTAGGTGAGCAATAAATTTTGATTGCTTCACCTCTAATGTGCAAGTATAATGTTTTTGTATATATTGCATTATCCGATGTTTGTGTATACCTTCTGTACATCTTCATCATCTTCAAGTCTTTCAAGTATCTTATCTATATCGGCTTGTTGCTCTTCAGTTAATTCTACAGGAGTATTTGCCATACGCTCTAATGTAGCTTTGGTCATCTCAACACCCATACCTTCTAATGCCTCATTCATAGTACCGAAACTTGTATAATCTGCAGTAACAAGTACTACACCATCTTCTTCTTCAAGCTCTTCTAAACCGGCATCGATAAGCTCAAGTTCCAACTCTTCAAGATCCATATCTTCTTTCATAGAAAATTCAAAAATTGCTTTACGTGCAAACATAAACTCTAGTGAACCGTTTGTCAGCATTTCACCGTTATTTTTATTTAAAATTGACTTAACATTTGCAACCGTTCTTGTATTGTTGTCCGTTGCACATTCTATGAAGATTAAAACACCGTGAGGAGCTTTCCCTTCAAAGTTGACCTCTTTCATATCTGCAAGATCTTTTGCTGTCGCACGTTTAATCGCTGCGTCAATGTTGTCTTTTGGCATATTTTCAGCTTTAGCATTTAAAATTGCCGTACGAAGTTTTGGATTTAGATCAGGATCAGAACCACCCTCTTTTGCTGCCATCGTAATAACTTTTCCTAATTTAGGGAATAGTTTTGACATTGCTCCCCAACGTTTTAGTTTTGATGCTTTTCTATACTCAAAGGCTCTACCCATTTCTTTCCTTTTAAATCCAAAAATTTTATTATTTGGAATTATAACATTTCAATGTATAATATCATCTAAGGAATATGTATGAATTTAGCTTTTCACTTAAAATATCGTTTTTTCAATGCTTTTAGAGAGCTTTTTGTCCATCATCATGGTTCTTTAGAGTTTCGTGCAAAAGTTTTTGCACTGTTAATAGCTGCAAATGAAAAGCCACCTATTGAGAGTTTTATTATTGTAAAAGAGATAGGTTTAGAGATCTACAATCACGACGAAGATCGTGCAAATCTACTTATGCTAACTACAAAAGAGATCGTACAAAAAATTGAAAATAATAATCTAGATATAGATAGACTCGCCATAAATATTCAACAAGAATTGCGTATAGTTCCAAGATATGCAGCTAAGATAGATATAAAAGCACTAAAATCACTTACCGTTTTATCTAGAGATGAAGACACCATACACTACCAAGAAAGAATGCTCGAATTTCTTAGTAATTTAAAACAAGAATATACTGAACAAACATAAAAGGACTTAAATGGATATACAAACATTAGCACTTCACGCAGGATATGACAAAGATTCTCAAGGGACAATGGCTGTTCCAATTTACCAAACAACAGCGTATGAATTTCGCGATGTTGAACATGCGGCGAACTTGTTCGCATTAAAAGAGTTAGGCAATATTTATACAAGACTCAATAACCCAACAACAGACGTATTTGAAAAACGTTTTGCAGAGCTTGAAGGGGGTGCTGCCGCAATTGCAACATCAAGTGGAATGAGTGCTATTTTTTACGCTATTGCAAATGCAGCAGAAGCCGGAGACAATATTGTTTGTGCAAAACAACTTTACGGAGGAAGTTTAACGCAAACTGCTCATACACTCAAACGTTTTGGAATTGAAGCACGTTTTTTCAATGTACACAATCCAGATGAAATAGAAGCACTTGTAGATGAAAAAACAAAAGTTATTTTCTTTGAATCACTTACAAACCCAAGTATTGATGTTGCAGATATCGATGCCATTGTAGCGATCGCAAATAAGCACAATATATTAACGGTAGTTGACAATACAGTTGCAACTCCAATTTTGTGTAACCCTCTAAAACACGGTGTAGATGTTGTAGTTCACAGTGCTTCAAAGTATACAACAGGACAAGGTTTAGCAATTGGTGGTATTATGGTTGAAAGACATAACATTGCTACAAAACTAAAAGACAATCCTCGTTACTATCATTTCAATGAACCAGATGAATCATATCATGGACTTGTATATACAGATGTTGGTCTACCTCCATTTTCACTCCGTGCAAGACTTTCACTGTTACGTGATCTTGGAGCTGTCTCTTCCCCTTTTAATTCTTGGTTATTTATTCAGGGTATGGAAACATTAGCGATTCGTATGAAAGAGCATTCGCATAATGCACAAAAACTGGCAGAATTTAGAATCTCACCCAAAAGTAAAAAAAGTAAATTATCCAGGTTTAAAAAGTAATCCAAATTATGCAATGGCACAAAAATATTTCAAAAACGGTCTCTCTAGCGGACTGCTTAGTTTTGAGGTAGCATCTATGGAAGATGCCGAAAAAATTGTAAATGCAACGGAACTCTATTCTCTTGTGGTAAACATTGGAGATAGCAAATCAATTATAACCCACCCTGCTTCGACAACCCATCAGCAACTTTCCACAGAAGAGCTCGAAGCTTGTGGAGTTCCGG
>JARRNV010000208.1:0-2664 GCA_037384685.1 Sulfurimonas sp. | reverse complement strand
AAGAGCGAAAGGCTCTTCCCAAAAAGGATTTATTATGGGTTTCAGAATTAATACTAACATCGGTGCTATGCAAGCGCATAGAAATTCAACGTTAAATAACTATGCATTAGACAAAAGTTTAAATGCTCTTTCTTCTGGTTTAAGAATCAACCGTGCTGCTGATGATGCTGCTGGTCTTGCAATTGCAGATAAACTTTCTGCTCAATCACAAGGTCTTGGTCAAGCTATCAAAAACTCTAACGATATGATTGGTCTTGTTCAAACAGCTGATGGTGCTATTGAAGAGCAAATCAATATTGCACAACGTCTTCGTGTTCTTGCAGTTCAATCTGCCAATGATACTCAAGATACATCATCTCGTGGTCACATCCAAAAAGAGGTAACAGAGTTAACTGCTCAGTATGATAAAATTACTGCAGATACAAAATTCAACGATAAAGCATTATTAGGTGGTGGTACTTTCGTAGCTCAATACGGTTATGATAACGGTCAAACTTTTAATGTTGGTGGTATTACTATCGCATCATTAACAGCTCCAACTGTTGATACACAATCAAATGCAGCAGCTGCAATTGATACTATGGATACACTTATCAATACACTTGACGGAAACAGAGCGACATTAGGTTCTCAACAAAATAGACTTGAGTCAAATATTAGAAATATTTCTACAACTCAAGTAAATATTGCGGCAGCTGAATCTCAGTTACGTGACGTTGACTTTGCTGCAGAATCTGCAAACTTTGCGAAAAGAAATATCTTAGCGCAATCTGGTTCTTATGCATTAAGCCAAGCAAACGCTGTTCAACAAAATGTGCTTCGTCTACTTCAGTAGATGAGTAAAGAGCTTTAGCTCTTGCACATTTCTTCAGAAAACGTATTCAGACTTTTTGGTCTGGATCGTTTTTTTATACCTCTATAAAACCCTCAATATAATAATCAGTTATTTTCATTAAATGTTCTAATAAAAATTTATTTATGATCTCTTTGTCTTGTATATCTGTGGATAAGTTTTGTAAAAAATGGATAATAAACGGGATAATATATTTAAGGTAAGCTCCATAAATTCTACTTAGTTCGTAGTGCGTTATATATTCATTTGTTAGGAGTTTACTAGATAATGTGACTAAATTATTGATATATTCTTCATTTGTTTTTGTATTTTGTTGTAAGTGCGTTGCAATTAACTTTTTCATCTCTTGTGCATGAGTATTTTTAGCAAAAAGATCACTTTTTTCTTTTGTTGTTAAGTGAGATGAAGAGTTTTGTAAACAAAGTTTTAAAATATGGTTGTGAATTTTGATTTTATCTATACTCTTTTCGATATGCAATTCTGAAGAAAATGCCGGAGTAGTATTGACAAACAAAGCTCCATCACTGAGATTAAAGATTTTTTGTTGGCTTTGTTTTATAGTAGATAAAAGATGATTAATCATCTCTATAGAACTTAAAAAATGTTGTGTCGTTGTAACTTTTTCTTGGTGGTTTCCGTCAATATTTACTAAAGTCGATAAGTAACCAAGTGTTGATTGTTCATCTGAATCTTCAGTATTTTCAATTTTTCTTGCAGCTACATGACTCTCAGAGTGGGTTAATCCTGTCTTTGAATCTATTGCCATATCTAAACCAAGAAGGTAAATATTTTTTACTCCTAAACGCAGTAGTATTTCAAAAGCTACAGAACCGACGCAATAAGCACTTAGAAAAAGAGAATTGTGTTTGTTGCGGGTGGCGTTTTCAAAGAAGAAGAGGTTATTTTTATCAAAGAGATCGAGAGTGACTTGTGGCACTTTATCTGAAAAAATTAAAATGCTTTCTTTGAATAAATTTTTATTTTGAACTTTTTCAAAATGGAGCATCGCTTTTAGTTTTCCGTCTAATTGTACAAGAATGTCGGGTGCTATGTGAACACTATCAAGAAATGGAAGCGTAGCGGCAACGGCTACGATCACATAGTTTTGATGGTTTTGTATTAGCCACTCTTTATTTTTTTGTAAAGATGGACCAGCTGCTAAAAGCAAAAACGGCTTCTCTCTTAAATGTTTATCGTTTAAAGAGAGCTTTTGAGTGAGAAAATTATACTCTTGGATCAAATACTTGAGAGGTCTTGTATAGTCTGTAAGCATATCGTTGTAAAAAAATGTCAGGTGTGGCTGCGCCGTTAGGGCTTTATGCATTTGGGAGAGTTTGTCTTCTGGATGGTTTAACATGTGAAAATATTTGATGTAGTGGTTATATTGATACTCCAGATTTAAAAAAGTATGGATCTTGTCTGCAAACTGATCCTTATCGTCAAATACTGAAAACACAAGTTTCGCATCTTGTGCTAATTTTTTATAGTTAGTAGTAAAAAGAGAAAGTCTAAAGAGTTCTAAATCATCCTCAATTATAAAGTAGACTTTTGACTTTATTTTGGGGTGAATACTCTTTATATGTGTCCCAAGACCTGTACCGAAAAATATAAACTTCTCTAAACCGGCAACTATTTTTTTATCTTTTGATGCCTCTTGTATATGGTACAAAATAGGGGCAAAACCTTCTAAGTGGTTTGTAAATGGTTCTTTATTTGCAATATTATCAAGCTGTTCTTGTGTTATTTCACGCTGATGAAAAGTGATAAAAACATTGTTGTCGATATCTGTGTTAACACTTTTGGCTGCAACT
>JARRNV010000207.1:0-2666 GCA_037384685.1 Sulfurimonas sp. | reverse complement strand
AAAAAAAGTTATGAATTTTTGGAGAAAACAGATTTTATAAACGGGCATAGTTTTAATGAATTGATCAATGAAGAAGCCAATGCAACTATGCAAAGTATTATAGAGCAGGATATTCCCGTTGACTGCATTATACTGAATAAACTTGCAGAAGAGAATATTGGTGCGTTAATAAGCTATTATGAACTACTTACATCTGCTACAGGAAAGTTTTTTCATATAAATACATATAATCAGCCTGGGGTTGAATTTGGAAAGAAAAAGCTCGTAGAGAAGTTTTAAAAACTTTCTACTCACCGTAAGCTAGAGAAGCTGCTCTTTCCTTATAAGATTGTAGAGGTTCATCTAAAGGTGAATGGATATTTTTCGACGGTTGTTGAGGATTGTGTAAAAACTCCTCTAACTCTGAGTATCTTTCTTGCAAAATTGTTTCAAACTCTTGTTGTGTTGTTGGTTTGTTGTCAACAAACTTATCAAGCAATATATTTCCGTTACCAATTAGAACAAGATAGCTTTGATTTAAAAAGTCTAACATCACAACACTGTTTTGTTGATCTAAGTTCTTTTGAAATCGTAAACTGATTTCATTGGTTATGTTATTGTTCTGCGGTTGTTTCTCTTGTGGTTGATTGTTTTGTTGTTTAGAATCATTCTGTTCAAATAACCAAGAGTTTTGTTTACGCTGCTGCGGTTGTTTTGGCTGCATTTTACTTTTGAGATAAAAAAGAATAATAATCCCTATAACAAGTATAGCAACTACAAGGTAGTAACTCGATGAGAGATCATCGCCTTTTTTTGTCGGTAAAGCACCGAGGCTCGGTGATGATGAAGTTGTCGTTGCCGTTTGCTGTACAGCCGCTTGACTCGTAAAGCGTAAACGTAGACCGTAACCATCAGAAGTTTTAGAAGCCAATAGTTTTACACTGCTTGGTGTAACGGCAACAATTTGTGTATAGTCTATTAGTGGTGTAATAGTAAGTGATTTGAGGTATTCTGAGTTTACCTTTTTTATTTTAGAAGATTCTATAGAGGCATCTTCTAGTTTTAGTATAGTTTTTGACTTCCCTTTGCTTTGCTTGATCGTGCCCGTATATGGAGTATCAAAAGTGAGCATCACATCAGCGCGATCAGTTCTTTCATAAATGTTATAACTTAAAATTTTTGAGGCATATAGGGAAAACGGGAGTAAAAAAAGTAACAGTAGTCTAATCATAATCTCTCTTTTGATAGATAATATAATACAGCAGATGAGTCTAAGATTTCATTTATACGAATAGCGAGGTTTTTCTCATAAACCATCACTTCGCCTTTGCCTAAAATACGACCGTTTACATACGATTCTACACTTTCACCCGCAGGTTTTTTCAGATCAATAATTGAACCTTTTTCAAGTTTTAGAACCTCTTTAAGAGTAAGGTATGTTTCACCGAGATCGGCAACAAACTCTACCTCCATGTCTAGAATACCGGAGTAGTCCATCCATGAAAGATCATTTTTAGGGTTGAAATCTTTTTTAGACATCTAAATCCTTCAGTGCGATGGTGATCTCATCGTTACCTACTACAATTGTTTTTGCATTATCATATTCAAGATCAAACTCTCCAATTTTTTCAAAATAAGGAGTATTTATTGAATATGGAGATTCATTTTTTTCTTCAGCTATAACTTTTGCACTTCCAATAATTAAGTTTGCAGTTTCAAGTGTCATATCGGTCAAGGTTTCCTCATCGCTTTCATCCTCTTCAAGGAAAAGTTTTGAAACGCGTTGCATAAAGCCTGAATCAGAAGCTATATACGCTCTATACTTTTTCCCGTCTTGAGCATCTAAGTCTATATAAGCAATAAGTGTTCTCTTTTTTGTAATCCCCTCTTTAATACTATGATCTTCACGTATTTGGTGTAGACAAAAGTTGATAGTTGCTTCCTCGATCGTGTTTAACATTTTTAACCGCCACTGTTTAATGATTTATTGTTTAAAAGATTATACTTTATGCAAACACAAATGAAAATTAAATACACTTTAGAAGTACTTATATTTTGTTATAATTGCGCTTATGATTGAATTATTGATTACAGGGGTCTTAACAGGCCTCTTATCTGGCTTTTTTGGTATAGGTGGCGGAACAATTTTAGTGCCGCTGCTTTTAATGTTGGGGTATGATACAAAAACAGCAATCGGGATCTCTGTAGTTCAGATGGTTTTTGGTTCTATTTTTGGTAGTTACCTGAACCACAAAAAGGGCACGTTAGATGTTTCAATGATTACCGTCATCGGAGTTGGCGGCTTTGTAGGTGCATTACTTAGCGGTTATATAACATCTGTATTTAGTAACAGAACTTTAGAAATATTTTTCCTACTTTTTGCTACATTTGCACTTTTTAGATTGTTTATGCCGATCAAAGAGGATGCAGTTGAAAAAGATGTCAATAAATTGCTTCTTTTTAGCATAGGAATTTTCATCGGGATGATGAGTATTACCATTGGTGTAGGTGGTAGTATTATGCTTGTGCCTATATTGGTAGGATTCTTGCATGTAAAATTAAAAAAGGCGATCTCTGCAGGATTGTTCTTTGTTGTGTTCTCTTCTATTTCAGGATTGATTTCACATTCGTTGGAAGGGCATATAGATTTCAAAAGCGGTATTATAGTGGGTATCGCATCATTAGTA
>JARRNV010000206.1:0-2672 GCA_037384685.1 Sulfurimonas sp. | reverse complement strand
TTCCATATTGGATATACATAATTCTACATGGCATAAAACCACCATAGTATCTTGAATAGTTCAGGAATACTTTTGCAGTTGTTAAGTTACATAAAGAGTAGATTCTTGCTTCTTTAACTTCATCTGGAGCTGCATCTTCTTTTGTATACATTTTTACATAACCAGTAAGTCTCATGTTGTACTCTTCAGTAAGTGCTACAATTGATTCTTTTACTTCATCACCACTAATTCCTTCTTCAACTTTCCATTCTTTCATCATTGCATGTGCAGGATCTCCTGTCGCATCAACAACATCCATCATTTTAGAATAAGCTTCTTGAGTTTTTGGCTCAAACCCCATAAATGCTGTACCCATTTTTACCATAGTACAACCACTAGTCATAAATGCAATTGCAATTGCAAATGCGAAACCTATAATCTTTTTCATAAAATACCCCTGTCCGTTTAATTTTTGTAAAGTGAAGTGTATATTTTACATAGAAAATATAAAACTATTGTTAAAAAGTTATAACTTTTTGATAATTTAATATTCAGTGTGTATAACCACTGTATTTGCGAGTAGATCGTGGAGAGAACGTTTATCTTTTCTAAAGATTATTATAAGAAAACCTAATCCAAGTAGTAAAGTTGAGGGAATATAACCTAATGATCTTGTAATCGCTTGTTTATTAGTTATATCTTTAAAAGAAACAGCATCAACAATCTTAATATGTAAAATTTTTTTACCGGGTGTAGTACCTTTAAATTGTTTCCAAAAAATTATTGTAATTACTAAAATGGAGACCTCAAAAATCAGCTCCCATGTTAAAGATGTTTGTGGTTGTTGATCAAGTGCATGAGTATTGCCACTCATTGCCATTTGAAGATTTTGTTGGTAGATTGAAAAGTCAAACCACTCTCCACCGCTAATAATGTAAATAACAATACCAACAGGAAGAGCAAGAAAAAAAGTATCTAAAAGTGAAGCAAGAAACCTAACACCAAAGCCGGCATAGTTTACTTCACTTTTTTTCATGATTATACGTGGTAGTTAGGAGCTTCTTGAGTAATAATAACGTCGTGAACGTGAGACTCTTTTAGACCTGCTGAAGTAATTTCAACGAACTCTGATTTATCCCAGAATGCTTCAATACTTTCACTTCCACAGTATCCCATAGATGAACGTAAGCCACCCATCATTTGGTGAACGATTCCGGCAATGCTTCCTCTAAATGGAACACGCCCTTCGATCCCTTCAGGTACGAGTTTATCTGCAGCTGTTCCTTCTTGGAAATATCTGTCGTTTGAACCTTTTTGCATAGCTCCAATACTTCCCATACCACGGTAAGATTTATATTGACGCCCTTGGAACATAATAGTTTCACCTGGAGACTCTTCAGTACCTGCTAAAAGTGATCCTGCCATAATACAGCTCGCACCTACTGCTAAAGCTTTTGCAATATCTCCTGAGTATTTGATACCACCATCAGCGATAATAGGAACACCATGTTTTCTAGCAGCAGCAGCACATTCATCAATTGCAGAGACTTGAGGTACGCCAACACCTGCAACAATACGTGTAGTACAAATTGAACCAGGACCAATACCAACTTTTACACCGTCTGCACCTGCTTCAATTAAAGCTTCTGTTGCTTCGGCAGTTGCTATATTTCCTGCGATTACATCTACTGCTAAAGATTTTTTGATCTCTTTTACAGTATCTAAGATCCCTTTTGAATGTCCGTGAGCAGAGTCTAATACTAAAACATCAACACCTGCATCTACAAGTGCTTTTGCTCTATCCATTTGACCAACACCGATCGCAGCACCAACTATTAAACGACCAAAATCATCTTTGTTCGATTGTGGATATTCAATACGTTTTTTAATATCTTTAATAGTAACTAAACCTTTCAAGAATCCTTCATCATCAATAATAGGAAGTTTTTCTATTTTGTTTTGGTGCATAATATCTGCTGCTGAATCAAGATCTATACCTTGTTTAGCAGTAATTAACGGCATAGGAGTCATCACTTTAGATACAAGTTTTTTCATATCTTTTTCAAATCTCATATCACGGTTTGTAAGAATACCTAACAGCTTATTATGACCGTCTACAACAGGTACACCTGAGATTCTAAACTCATTCATAAGTACTTCGGCATCTGCTAAAGTAGCATCTGGTTGTACATAAATTGGATCGATAATGATTCCACTTTCAGATTTTTTAACTTTTTTTACTTGTTGACATTGTGATTCAATATCCATATTTTTATGGATAATACCAATCCCGCCAAGTCTAGCCATTGCAATCGCTGCACGGTATTCTGTAACCGTGTCCATCGCAGCAGAAACCATTGGAATTTTCAGTGTTATATTACGAGTAAGTTTTGTTTCAAGTGAAACTTCTTTTGGAAGAACTTTAGAATATTGTGGTACTAAAAGTACATCTTCAAATGTGAGTGCGCGTTTACGGATTCTCATGGTTTTCCTTTGCAGAGTTAAAGTGGTTATTTGTTGTTTAAAATTTTCGCATTATACCTCTTTTGTGGTTAAAAAGAGGTAAAAGGAGTTTACTTTTTCTTTCTAAAAAGATGATAGTTTTCAGCTTCGAGCATATCTTCGATATATCCTTTAACACATTTTGAACATTCTGTCCAAATTCCTGATGGAAGTCTGATCTCTAATTTTTT
>JARRNV010000205.1:4563-5402 GCA_037384685.1 Sulfurimonas sp. | reverse complement strand
TGTATATGCGCATGCGCTTTTTGATGCTCCTCACTACTTCCATGATGATGGTGATCATGATCATGGTGATGATGCTCGTGATCGTGATGATGTTCATGTGAATGTTCATGAACATCGCTTGTTATACTACAACCGCAATCTTGACACATATATCTCTACTTATGCTAATTCAGTTTGTTTTTTCATTGCAGTTTTAGCATACGCATACGCTAAAGCAATACCACTAATGTGTAAAAGAAGTGTTGAAGTAGAAAAACCTGCCATATATGCTAAAAAGCTTCCACTTTGGAACTCCGCACCATGAGCAAATCCGTGAAACATTCCGAAAAACGCAATAATTGCAACGATTGCACCCATAGGGATCTGTTTAGCAAAACCAATAAGTGCAAATACAGCCGCAATTGAGAGTAAAATCCCTTGTTCAGTATATGCAAACGTAACACCTGCAAACCCGATAGTCGCAGCTACAACCATTGCTCCCATAAAAGCAACTAAAAGCACAGCACCTTTTCTAGCAGATGCATAAGCCAACATACCTACACCAACCATTGCCAGTATATGATCAAGTCCACTCACAGGGTGTAAAAAACCACTGTTAAAACCACCACTCTCTAGAGTTGTTGTGTGCCCGAATGCCATAGCTGAAAGAGCTATCAATGCCAATAAGATTTTCATAATGCGTTTCCTTAAAGATGAATTTCTACTCAAAAAATGAATAGTTATTCATTATTTTATATTTTTAAAGTAAAAATAAAATTAATTTTACTACTTTTATAGTAATTTTTGGTCCAAATAGCAATATACCTGCCCCAAAGCAACACCTCCGTCATTGATGGGAG
>JARRNV010000205.1:0-4522 GCA_037384685.1 Sulfurimonas sp. | reverse complement strand
CTTGTTGAAAATAGTATTTTTTATTTAATTTTTTCAACTTTGAAGTCACAAGCTCTAAAAGTGTTTTATTTTGAAAAACTCCACCGCTTAAAATAACTTCCATCTGCTCTTTTTGTGCAATTTGTACAATTATCTCAACTAAAGTATTTATAAAAAGTGTCGGCAATTTTTTGCGCTGTATGGCAGTATCTAAAAAATCGATCTCGATCATGTTATCTTTGATCGTAAAGTTTAAATGCTCTTTTATGCTATTGTCATAAACACTCTCACATAAAAGTCCGCTTTCCCCTTCGTAACTGATCGTCTGAGCTAAACCTGTTAACGATGCAACAGCATCAAAAAGTCGTCCAACTGAGGAGCTTAAAGGTGCATTGAGGTCTTTTTCATAACTTTGGTACAACATCTTTAACTCTTGATCTGAAAAGCTTTTCACACAACCCTGATCAAGTGCTGCAACCTCATCGAAACTATACTTTTCAAACAACAAACTCAGTGCCACGCGTCTTGGCTCTTTGATCGCTTTTACTCCACCTAAAAGTTTGAGTGGTTTAAAATTATACTTTCGCTCATCGCCTACAAACACCTCACCACCCCATAAAGTGCCATCATCTCCAAAACCTGTCCCATCAAATCTAAACCCTAAGTAATCACCTTGCAGTCCAAACTCAGCTTTTGTTGCATAGATGTGTGCTAAATGGTGTTGCATAGTTTGCAATGGAATATTTTGCGACTTTGCCCATTTTGTACTTAAATAGTTTGGGTGTTTGTCATGGATGATCAGATCAGCTTCAAAGTCGTAAAATCTTTTAAAACTTTCATAGGTTCGCTCAAAATAACTAAACGCTTCTAAAGAATCAAGATCGCCTATATGTGGTGAGAGGATCAGGTTATCTTCGATCACCAATGCGATCGTACTTTTTGCATTTGCTCCCACTGCGAGTATCTTTTTGTCGGAAGTGTTTGAGAGTTTTATAACTTTAGGTGCGTAACCCCGAGCTAGTCTAAGCACTTGCATCTTCCCATCTACTACTTGCACTAGAGAATCATCGATCGCATTTACGATCTCTCTGTCAAAGTCAAGTATATGTTCAACAAAAGGAAGTTTCTCTTTTATCTGCTCTTTTGTAGTGATGATCGGCTCTTCACCCAAGTTTGCACTTGTAGCTACGATCGGAGTTTGCAGATGTTCAAACAACAAATGATGCAACGGCGTATATGCCAACATACACCCTACCCGATCTATATTTGGAGCGATCAGTTTTGAAAGAGTATTGCTAACTTTCTTTTGTAGTATTACAATGGGGGCTTCTTTTGAACTGAGTAATTCTTCCTCTTTTACACTTACATCTGCAACACTCTTTACTTGATCAATATCTTTACACATTAGTGCAAAAGGTTTTGCAGGTCGGTTTTTATACTCTCGAAGTTTTTGCACAACCTCATCGTTTGTTGCATCGCAAACTATATGAAAACCGCCCATCCCTTTTATAGCGACTATTTTGCCCTCTTCTATATACTTTGCAAATGTTTCTATATCGCCATCTAGTTTTGGACCGCAACTGTTACAAGATATTGGCTGAGCATGGTAACGTCTGCTTGTTGGGTCGTTGTACTCCTCTTGACAAGACTCGCACATTGCAAACACACTCATAGAGGTATTTCCCCTATCATACGGAACTGTTTTTATGATCGAGTATCTCGGTCCGCAGTTTGTACAGTTTGTGGCAAAATAGTTTTTATATTTTGGTTTGTTTTTTAGATCATCCAAGCACTCTTTACATGTTGCAATGTCAGGTGAGATCAGTGTAGTTTTCGCATGAGAGCCATCGCTTTGTACGATCGTAAATTCTGGCAAGTGGGGGCAGTTTGGAATGGAGTTGTTGTAAAAACAGTTCTATATTCTGCTCACTCCCCTGCACCTCAATCGTAACACCGTCAGCATCGTTTCTAACATAACCAACAAGATCATTTTCAAGTGCTGTTTTATACACAAACGGACGAAATCCAACACCTTGTACAACACCTTTTACAAAAAGAGCTTTTCGCAGATGATTAGTCGCCACCACATCCACCACCACAACCACTTGTGTCTCCAAATGAATCACCAAAAGAGGAGCTTCCAGAGTCCCCTCCACATCCGGAAGAGCACCCTATATCTCCTGCACAAAACCCTGTATTTGAGTTTTTACAGTCTAATGAGTATGTAAAACCATTTTCAATATTTAACAAAGCATCTATAGCAAATATTCGTGGTAATCTGCTTGGATATTTTGGATCAATGTTCTCTTTTTCACAAGCGAGTTTCCACGCTCTTTTTATACCCTCTTGTGCAAGTGTCGGCGTTTTCATCGCTTCTGCTGGAGTATGGTGTAAAAAACGCCCTATTGCCTTCTTACAAAACGATTCATATTTTTGAGTGAAAAGTATAAACTCATGCCATGCAAGATCAACAACTTGTGAAGGCATAGAGACCATTTTTTTATTTGCAACATTACACATATAAAAGTAATCTCGAAGTGCGTGTAAAACCATTTTGACATCTTTGTCGCTCAATTGCGGATACTCCTCTTGCAATCTTCTTTGTATTTTTTGCGGAAACTGATAGTTTTCAATATAGACAAGTTGCCCAGAAGCTCTTGTTTTTTTACGAAAAAGATAACTTATAGCAATCCCAACAGCTAAGATAACACATAGTAACTCCACACTCATTCACTTTTCTCCCATTAGTTTTTACAGTATAAAATTCACAACTTTAGCTTGACAAAAAACCTCTGCATTTTCATCTTCAACACTTACAGTAAATGTTAAACGTTTTTTTCTTTGTTCAACTAAAGAAGCGTAGATATAAATGTGTTTAACATCCATTGTGATCGCTTTGAGGTATTTTGTCTCCATCGTACGTGTCATGTTTGCAGGAGCGACCAATAAACTCAGTGGTCCTATGGCGTTGTCTATAGCTGCATTTATAAAACCGCCTTGCATTGTGTTGTACGGATTTAGCCACTCATTTAAAATAGGTATCTTTGTACATAAAGATTTTTTATCGTCATTGTAGTCTACAATCTCACTTTGCATGATCGAAAAAGATGGTGGTGGCAATACCAAATCGCCATGATTGTTTTGCAGCATCTTATCATATAGTTTTTGTTCATCTGTTGTTTTTGTCATAAAGTACTATCTTTAAAGTTATTTATCAAGTGCTATAGCTTTAGAGAAGTAAGGTTTTTGCATTTGAAACTTTGAGAGTATGCGACTGTAAAGAACATTGTTTGCAAACATATCTCCCATCATTACAAAGTTCTCTATATGAAACTTCTTTTGTATCTGCGTAAGTGATGTAGTTGCCATATCGCCAAACGCTTCAAAGATCGAGTACGCCAAATAGTGTGTTTCAGCCCCTGCAAGATAAAAACTAATGATCGAGCCTAAGAACGACTCATAGTCAAACCCTTTGTCATCAAAGAACATATCTATTTTGTGTCCACCATTGCCTCTAAACTCTAAAGACTTGTCGCTAAGTGCTTCAAAACTCTGCTCTTTTAACTCTAAAATTTTACACACTACGGCAAATATATCTTGAGAATCCATCGCTTCAAACTCCGTAAAATCTTCCCTTTTGGCTGCAAAGTTTTCAAGTAGTTTCACACGTTTTGGATCGGTTTTCATCTTTTGGAGTGATGCTTGGAGATCAAACTCCCCAAACGAAAGAACTTTTTTACTTCCTAACTCATTTGAGATCAGAAATGAGATCCCGTGTGTAGAGAGGTAAGCACCAATGGCATTTTTACTAAAGCCAGCTTCATGTTTAATGTTTAAAAAGCGGTTGAGCGTTTCATCTTGATCGAGTGGTTGTAAAGATTTTGAGATCCCTTTTTTATCTTCTATGATCGTTACGTTTTCTTGTACTACAACAACTTTAAAAGGTTTTGGATCATCAAAAAACAGATACCCGATCTCACTCTCTTTTGCATTGAGTGCTACAAGGGAGCTTTTTATACTAAAAGGGGCTTTGATGTTTATGAAATTTTTGCCAGTGAGCTCTTTGAGCATTTCATCTTTGATCGTCACTTTTATAGTAGGTTTTTCTATGCTAAAGAGTACCTCTAGCTCTTTTTGTGTAATGTAAAAAAGATCGTTAACTTTGGATGAATCTACAACTAAAAGCGTGTTTTGATCTGTGAAGTGTGGCGTGTATGTCGCTGTATCGTTTACTTGTAAGGCGTCATTGCTGTAATGGGTACACACTATAGCATCGTCCAAGTACAAGTCACTAGCCGGATTTGTTAAAAGCTCCAGACATTTAGGACAAGGTGCGATCTCGTAACTTTGCGATCGAAAAGTTGACGGCGTAATGGCAAACTCTAAAGGTTTTGACTCTATAGCCTCTACAAACAAAGAGTGTGGCAGATACTTTGCACATAAACCATCAAATACCTCTGCCTCTTTTTGCTGCGTGGCATCTAGTTTGAGTGTAATGTAATTTTCATCTTGCGATACACTCCCACTAATACCGCTCTCATCG
>JARRNV010000204.1:0-5300 GCA_037384685.1 Sulfurimonas sp. | reverse complement strand
TCAAAAAATTTAAAAAATGCAATTAAAAGATGGTATAATCCCGTTACTATAATTAAAGTATGCATAAAATTCTAGCTCACTAGAGCTTAGCTTTAGTGACCCAAGCGGTCTTAGCGTAGTTGGTAGAATTTATTTCTGCTAACGTCATAAATAAGTGAAGGATTCCTTCATTTTATGCAATAAAATTAAGGATATATATGAGAAGTGATACTATCAAAAAAGGCTTTGATAAAGCTCCACACCGCTCTTTGCTTCGTGCAACGGGTTTAAAAGATGAAGATTTCGAGAAACCATTCATCGGTGTTGCAAACAGTTTTATAGATATTATTCCAGGACACTTCTTCCTACAAGAGTATGGTCGCATTGTAAAAGAGGCTATACGTGAGGCCGGCGGTGTTCCTTTTGAATTTAACACCATCGGTGTTGATGACGGTATAGCGATGGGACACGATGGTATGTTGTACTCGCTTCCGTCTCGTGAGTTGATCGCCGATTCAATCGAAACCGTAATGAATGCACACAAGTTAGATGCGATGATCTGTATCCCAAACTGTGACAAAATTGTTCCGGGTATGATCATGGGTGCGCTTCGTGTAAATGTTCCGACTGTATTTGTTTCTGGTGGACCTATGAAAGCGGGACACAAAAAAGATGGAACGCCGATCGATTTGGCTACCGCTTTTGAAGCAGTTGGAAAATTCAATGACGGTAAAATGAGCGAAGAGGAGCTTTACGAGATCGAGTGTGAAGCATGTCCATCAGGTGGAAGCTGCTCAGGTATGTTTACTGCAAACTCTATGAACACCCTTTGTGAAGCTATGGGGATTGCACTTCCGGGTAATGGAACTATCTTAGCGATGACTCCTGAGAGAATCGAGCTTGTAAAAAAAGCTGCTAAACGTGTTGTTGAGATGGCAAAAGCAAATGATCCGAAATACAACCTTAGAAATGTACTTAACGAAAAAGCGGTAAATAATGCATTTGTTGTAGATATGGCTATGGGTGGAAGCTCAAATACAGTTTTACACATGTTAGCGATCGCAAAAGAGGCTGAAGTTGAATTTGACATTACGAAGATCAATGAAATCAGCCAAAAAGTTGCACATATCGCTAAGATCTCTCCATCACTTTCAACGGTGCATATGGAAGATATAAACAAAGCCGGTGGTGTAAACGCAGTTATGAAAGAGGTGAGTCGTCGCGGTGACGATCTCCTTTTCCTAGACAATCCGACAGTAACGGGTGAGACACTTGGTGAGCGTATAGCAGATGCCGAGATCAAAGATACTTCGGTGATTCATACGAATGAAAACGCTTACTCTCAAGTTGGTGGTTTATCGATCCTTTTTGGTAATTTGGCAGAGGAGGGAGCAGTTGTAAAAACAGCAGGAATCGCTCCATCTATGCGTCAGTTTAAAGGAAAAGCGATCTGTTTTAACTCTCAGCCTGAAGCTATTGTAGGAATTATGGGTAAAAAAGTAAAAGCGGGTGATGTTGTAGTTATCCGTTACGAAGGACCAAAAGGTGGACCGGGTATGCAAGAGATGCTTGCACCTACTTCACTGATCATGGGTATGGGACTTGGTGAGTCTGTAGCACTTATAACCGATGGTCGTTTTTCTGGAGCTACCCGTGGTGCTTCGATCGGTCACGTTTCACCAGAAGCTGCTGAAGGCGGTTTAATTGCTTTAATTGAAGACGGTGATGAGATTGAGATCGATGTAGACACTCATAAATTACAATTAAATCCATACAAAAATGAAGTAAAATCAAAATGGTTAAAAAGATATCAGCTATTGGTATCAAACGCATCTAACGGTGCTGTATTAAAAACAGAATTATAGGAAAAATATTTTGAGTGCAATAGCAATAAAACACAATGATGAAATTATAGATTTAGTAACTGCCGAAGAGCGTGGTGTAAGCGGAGAGGAGATCGAGTTAGATAACTCTGCAGCTTCATTAGAGGTACTTCGCCACTCTACAGCACACCTAATGGCACAAGCTATAAAGTCACTGTATCCGGATGCGGAGTTTTATGTAGGGCCGACTGTAAATGAAGGTTTTTACTACGACTTTAAAACATCTGAGGAGATTGGTGAAGCTGATCTAAAAAAGATAGAAAAACAGATGCTCTCTTTTGCAAAGAAAAAGTATGCAATCGAGAAATATACAATCACAAAAGAGGAAGCTCGCGAGAAGTTTGCAAACGATCATTTAAAACAAGCAGTGCTTGATATGATCCCAAGCGATGAAGTTTCGATCTATAAACAGGGTGAGTTTGAAGACCTTTGCCGTGGACCGCACTTACCAAACATAGGGCTTATTAGATTCTTTAAATTGACAAAGATTTCAGGAGCTTATCTTGGTGGTGATTCAAAAAATGAGATGCTAACTCGTATCTACGGTATAGCTTTTGCAACGAAAGAAGAGCTCAAAGCGTACTTAGATATGATGGCTGAAGCAGAAAAACGTGATCACCGTAAACTTGGGAATGAGATGAAACTTTTCACTTTCCGTGAAGAAGTAGGGGCGGGTTTCCCTATTTGGTTACCTGCCGGTGGACGTCTTCGTGCAAGGCTAGAGTCACTTCTGTTTAAAGCTCACCGTAAACGTGGGTATGAGCCGGTTCGTGGTCCTGAGATGTTAAGAAGTGATCTTTGGAAAGTTTCTGGACATTACCAAAACTACGGTGAAAATATGTACTTCACTAACATCGATGAGATCGAGTTTGGTGTAAAACCTATGAACTGTGTTGGTCATATTAAAGTATATGAAGAGGATCTTCATTCGTACCGTGATCTTCCACTGAAGTTTTTTGAGTACGGTGTAGTTCACCGCCACGAGATGACAGGTGCGCTTCACGGACTTTTCCGTGTACGTGAGTTTACACAAGATGATGCGCACATCTTTTGTACATCGGATCAGATTGAAGAGCAGATCATTGAAGTTGTTGATTTTGTTGACAAGATCATGACAACTTTTGAATTTGATTACAAAATGATGATCTCAACAAAACCTGAAAAAGCGGTTGGTGACGACGCTGTTTGGGAGACTGCTGAAAATGCACTCAAAACTGCGATGGAAAAAAACAATCTTCCGTACTCAATCGACGAGGGCGGTGGAGCTTTTTATGGACCAAAGATCGATATCAAGATCACAGATGCGATTGGACGTGAGTGGCAGTGTGGAACTGTACAGCTTGACTTCAATCTTCCGGAAAGATTTGAGTTAGAGTATAACGGTGAAGGAAATGAAAAAATCCAACCTGTTATGATCCACCGTGCTATCCTTGGATCATTTGAGCGTTTTATCGGTATTCTAACTGAGCATTATGCTGGTGAATTCCCAATGTTTGTGGCACCAACACAAGTTGCGATAGTGCCTGTAGCAGAAACACATAAAGATTACGCTAAGGTTTTATCGGATAAACTTATTGATATAAATGCCGATAGTGAAATATACGGTAAAAATGATTCTTTAAATAAAAGAATCAGAACAGCAGAAAAAACACGTGTACCGATGATCGTAGTTATCGGTGATGAAGAGATAGAAAACAAAACTGTGTCTATTCGTGATAGACGTACACGTGAGCAGTACAGCTTAAGTGAGGAGGAATTCCTGAGATTAATTCAAACTAAAATAAATGAGGTAAATTTTTGAGTAAAAAGACAGATCGTGTCATAATGAACGACGATATTCGCGTTCCTGAGGTAAGATGTAATTTAGATGGTGGAGAATCTTTAGGGATTATCTCTACAGACGAAGCTATGGAAAAAGCAAATGAGATGGGATTAGACTTAGTTCTGATCGCTCCACAGGCAAAACCACCGGTTGCTAAAATCATGGACTATGGTAAGTTTAAATACCAAGAAGAGAAGAAGCTCAAAGAACAACGTAAAAACCAAGTAAAAATCGTTGTAAAAGAGATTAAACTTTCTGTCAAAATTGCTGAAAATGACATTGCATACAAAGTAAAACATGCTCGCGAATTTTTAGAAAAAGGGTACCATGTAAAATTTAGAGTATTTCTAAAAGGTCGTGAAATGGCTCACCCTGAGGCTGCTAAAGATGTATTAGAACATGTTTGGCCTATGATTGAAGAAATTGCAATCATGGAGAAACCTCCAAAGTTTGAGGGACGCTACTACAATATGTACATTGTACCAAAAAAATAACTTCATAATTATTTGTGGGAAAATGCTCCCACAATCCACAAAAATTCAAACTTTAAGCTTCTTTAAATATAAATACTTATAATATTATTATATTCCGTTAATGTGATAATAAATTAGAATAGGATAATCTCAATGAATTTTAAGTCTCTCTCAATTAGTAAAAAAATACATATACCTCTTGTAGTGTCTATGTTAATTGGAACAATAAAAAATGTGTATAACAAAGAGGTTAAAAGTTTAAATAACTTTTTAGCAGATGCTATGGAATCAAAAAGAAATATTGGTATTACAAATGCCATCAACATTTCTCAAAATCATAGTGTTATACGAGCTTTAGAGGAAAACAATAGAACTATAGCGATGAATGGGTTAAAAACATTCTCGGATATATTCAAGAAAAACACGGATTATAAAAACATAAAAGTACATATTCATGATGCAAATGTACATAGTTTTTTACGTGCTTGGAAACCTGAAAAACATGGTGACGACTTATGTGGTTTCAGAGAAACAGTTAATACTGTAAAAGCGAAAAAAGAACCAATCATTGCGATCGAACTAGGACGTGCAGGATTAGTGCTTCGTGGTTTAGCACCGATTATTGAAAATGGAAAATATCTTGGATCGGTTGAGTTTATGCAAGGACTGAACTCTATAGTTCGCATGGCAAAAGAAAATTATGGTTATGATGTAGCGATAGTGATGAAAAATGAACTTCTTCCTATTGCAACGGCATTAAAAGATGCTAAAAAAATATCGAACTATACCCTTGCCGTAAAAGAGAAAAATATAGACCCTAATTTTTTAGCTAATCTTAATAATATAGATATTGCTCAACAATCTTTTCAAGTTACAGATGATTATTTTATTATCTCTAAGCCTATTAAAGATTTTTCAGGAAAAGTTGTTGCGTATGCATTGGTAGGAGACAAAATAGATCATGTAAATCAAGTAATATCACACTCTAAAGATGCATTACTCAAACAGTTTTACATAATGACTTTCCTTGATATATTTATTTTAGTGTTCTTAATTTTTATCATTAAAAAATCTGTTACCGATCCTATTAACCATTTAGATCAAGTGGCAAGTGAGTTGGCTCAAGGTGATGCAGATTTAACT
>JARRNV010000203.1:0-2691 GCA_037384685.1 Sulfurimonas sp. | reverse complement strand
TTTATACCCTTCTAGTTTACGGTATAGTAGGATTTTTAATCCTCCCTTTTATTTTAAAATCGCAAATCCCAAAGCTTATTGAACAAAATACTTATGCAAAAGCTTCTATCGATTCAGTATATATAAACCCTTTTCTTTTTAAAGTGAAAATTTCTAATATAAAACTTAGTGATACGCAAGAGAATCCCCTTATAGATATAGGTTCACTTTTTATTGACTTTGATCCGCACTCTTTGATCTATGGTGCGATTAATATTGCAAAAGTAGAGGTTCTCAAGCCCCACATATATGTTGTAAACAATCAAGATAAAACTATTAACCTTTTAAATATTCTTAAAACCTCTGAAAAACAAGAGGAGAGTAATCAAACTCAAACACAAGCACCAAGAGTGATTATAGGAAAACTAAAAATTGATGATGCAAAAATTCACTATACCGATTTCACAAAAGCGAAGCCATTTTATTTTACCTTTGATCAACTAGACTTAGAGCTTGACGATATTGATACGCATGATTTTAATACAAGTGACGGTGCTTTTGCTTTTTATGCAAATTTGGGTGATGGTGCTTT
The DNA here is from genome assembly GCA_037384685.1 of Sulfurimonas sp. GTDB lineage: Bacteria > Campylobacterota > Campylobacteria > Campylobacterales > Sulfurimonadaceae > Sulfurimonas. Next base: position 2,120 of record JARRNV010000203.1, on the reverse strand, counting down.
TGTAAAACTCAATACCAAAATAGACGGTTTTCAGCCATTTGCACTTCACGGACATTTAGACTTTAAAGCGAATCAGCTCTATACGGAGTGGGATTACATTAAAGAGATGCTCAATTTTGAAGTAGCCGATGGTAAAGCATCTTTTAACGGTGATTTTTATTTCAATTCTGACAATCTAGAAGATACAAAAATTCAAAATATTAATTTCATGGTCAATAATTTAAGAGTGAAACCAAAAGATAGAGCACAAGATATTGTGAGGTTAAAAAACTTCCAAATTTCAAACGTAGATCTGTTTCCTATGAAACAAGATATCCATGTTAGTGAAGTTGCACTTGATTCATTGCATTTGAATGTGAATAGATTAAAAAACGGGACTCTTGACCTTCAAAACTATTTTGCACTTGATACACGAAAAGAAAATAATGAAACAAAAACAGACTCTAAAGCATGGCGTGTAAAAGTTGATAAAGTTGCTTTAGCAAAAATTTCGACAACATTTACAGACTATACAGTTAAAAATAATGTTGCTACTAAAATTACAAATTTAAATATAGGAGCAAAAGATATAGAAGTAGATTCTTCTAAAGCGTTTCCATATAAAATTTCTACTTTGATCAATGAAACTGCCTCTTGTGAACTCAACGGGGAACTAATACAAAAACCGCTTAATCTTAGATCTCATGTTGTTTGTAAAAATTTTGACGTAACACACTATAATCCCTATATAGATCAAGTTGCATTTAGCTCATTAAAACATTATAGTCTACTGCTTGATTCTTTACTTACAAGTATAGACCTGCATCTAAATGTATTAGATAAAAATGAAACTTTCAATGTAACACTGGAAAACTCACAACTCTCTTTAAATGACTTTAGAGTTAAGAAAAGAGATACCAAAGAGACATTAGCAAGATTTGAAAATTTTGTGTTTGATGGAATATCTTTTAACTTAAGTAAAGAGGATAGCTCGATCGAAAAAATAAGTATGGATGGTTTGCATACTTATGTAAAAAGATATAAAAATACACAACTAAATATTGAGAATCTCGTTGTTCCAAGAATTCAAAAAAAGAGTAAAAAACAAGCTAAAAAAAGCAATTTTCATCTGAATGTCAAAGAGTTTGTATTAAACAAAGCTAAAGTTGATTTTATAGATGAAGCATTAGAGAAAACAACAAAACAAAAGCTCTCAAACATCAATGTTTCCGTATTCAATATAGATAATAAGAAAAACACATGGTTAAAGTACAATACATCTATGAGAATTAACAAAACAGGAAGGTTATACACAAACGGTAAGATACGTCATACCCCTTTAAAACAGAGTGGTAAATTTGTTTTAAAAAATCTTTCAATTGCTGATATTAATCCATATCTGAACGAGTCAACGTATGTTGAAGTAGAGGATGGAAAATTGGCAGTTAGTGGAAAAACAACTTATGCAAAATCAGGGAAAAACCCCGATCTTTATCTTATAGGAAAGCTCGGTGTCAAATCGCTTTTTATAAATAATACGCAAGATGACTCAACACTCTTTTCTTTAAATAAATTAGATGTTAAAAAATTTACTTATGAGTTGAATCCGGATCGACTTTATGTCGATGAGGTAGATTTAGATGCGTTTTATGTAGATGCTTTTGTTGATGAAAACAAGACACTCAACTTTGCAAAACTTAGTAAAAATTTAGATACAAACGAGTCTAAAACTACTTCGCAAAAAGAGGATAATAGTACAAAACCGTTTGATGCAAAAATTGTAAAAGTAAACGTGACAAACGGAAGTGCAAAATTTGCTGATTTTTCAATTCCGATCAAGTTTCAGACACATATACACGATCTAAACGGTGTAATCTATGTACTCTCGTCAGTTCCCGGTGAGACAAGTTATATTAATATCCTCGGAGAAGTTGACAAGTACGGTTCTACAGTGCTTAAAGGGAGTATTGATGCCTCAAGTCCAAAACTCTATACCGATCTTGATTTTAACTTTAAAAACCTTGAACTGAATGCCTTAAGTGGCTATAGCGCAACATTTTCAGGGTACAAAATAGATTCCGGGAAACTTTATCTTGATCTTGGATATGACATAATAAATTCCCAGATGAAAGGTTCCAACA
>JARRNV010000202.1:0-2692 GCA_037384685.1 Sulfurimonas sp. | reverse complement strand
CGAAGATTGGTTAGAGGTTGCAAATGATGAGGTGCGCCATTTTGAGATGTTAGAGACTCTTTTAAAAGATCTTGGTAGTGGTTATGGGGAGATTGAGGTGCATAACTCCTTATTTGAAGCGAGTTATAAAACACAGACATTGATCGAGCGGATGGCTGTAGTTCCAAGATATTTAGAGGCAAACGGTTTAGATGCAACACCAATGATCTTGGAGAAGTTTAAAAACTATCCAAAAGATGAAGTATTAGCAAAGATCAAAGATGCTTTGGAGATCATTTTGCAAGAGGAGATCGAACATGTCAAAAAAGGAGATGTTTGGTTTTCTTATGCTTGTGAATTAGAGCAAAAAGATCCTGCTATCTATTTTGATATTATTCAAAAGTATTATCCAAGAGGTTTTTTACGTCCAAATGACCTCAATATTGAAGCACGTAAAGAAGCCGGTTTTAGCTGTAATGAGCTTAAAATTATGGCAAAAAAAGAGGTTTGTTAATTTTTAAAGGATATAATTTATTAATTAATAATTTTTTAAGGTCTTGTGTAGAATAATGGATAAATATTCACAAATTACTGATTATCTTGTTAGTTTTTTAGACACTGAAGTAAGAAAAACAGGGATAAAAAAAGTAGTAGTTGGTTTAAGCGGTGGATTAGATTCTGCTGTTGTTGCTGTATTGGCTCATAAAGCATTCGGTGATGATCTTTTATGTGTGAAGATGCCTTCTCACTACTCCTCGCAAAATTCACTGGATGATGCCGATGCACTTTGTAAAGAGTTTGGTTTAAAAAATGAGACAGCTTCAATAGAGCCAATGCTTCGAGCATATGAAGAGATGAATCCTAAGCTTGATAACTTAAGAAAAGGGAATTTCTCCTCACGTATGAGGATGTCGACTCTGTTTGACATTTCAGCACGTGAAGGAGCGTTGGTTCTGGGTACGAGCAATAAGAGTGAATTAATGCTTGGTTATGGGACACTTTATGGAGATCTATCAAGTGCTATAAATCCCATAGGTGATCTTTATAAAAGTGAAGTATATGAGCTAGCACACTATTTAGGTGTAACTAAAAGCATCATTGAAAAGCCACCCTCCGCTGATCTGTGGGCAGGGCAGAGTGATGAAGCCGATTTAGGGTATACTTATGAACAATTAGACGGTGCGATGAAACTTTATGTTGATCAAAGACTGACAAAAGAGGAAGTAGTTGCAAAAGGTATTGATGAAGATATGCTAAATATGATTGTTAAGCGTATTTTCGCAAACCATTTTAAACGTAAGATGCCGGTGATCGCAAAGCTGACATCACGTACATTAAATCATGATTTTAATTATCCAAGAGATATAACTTTATAAAGGAATGCGTATGGAAATCCCATTTAACAAATATGAAAGTTCTCGAGAAGCACACTCAAATGTAAGTGACGCTCTAGATGGCGAAGCAATAGATCAAGTAGTTGAATTAGAAAATGAGTTTGCTGCGTATGTTGGAGCTGATTATGCATTGGCAACTTCACACGGAACATCTGCACTTCATCTTGCAATGCTTGCACTTGATCTCAAACGTGGAGATAAAGTTGTATGTTCTGTAAATGCGCACCCGAGTGTTCCTGAAGTGGTTCGCCATTTTGATGCTGAGCCTGTTTTTATTGACATTTATGAAGATAGCTATAATATTAACCTTGATAAATTAGAAAACTATTTAGAAGATAATAAATCAAAAAAACTAAAAGCTGTTATTATTACCCATATTGCAGGAAACACAGTTGACCTTGAGCGTGTTTATTCAATGGGTAAAATATACGGTGTTAAAATTGTTGAAGATGCTTGTGATGCACTCGGTGCTTCATATAAAGGGGAAAAAATCGGTTCAACGGGAGCTGATATAGTTTGTTTTAATTTCTCTCCGCATTTAAGAAAAAATATTTGTAACGGTGGTATGCTGGTTACAAACGACGATGAGATTATAGAGCGTGCAAGATTATTGGCAAATCACGCAATAGTACGTGATGAAGATGCATTAGAGTATATTTACGATGTAACAGATATCGGAAACGATTACTCTATGAGTCAGTTAAATGCTGCTTATATCCGTGCACAAATTGAAGAACAAGATGCAAATATTATAAGACAGCAAGCTATAGCAAAAATGTATAGTGAAAAACTTAACGGTGTTGAACATATTACGATCCCGGATATGAGTAATGATGAACATCCATTCTCTTTATATATCATTAAGATCGATAAAAACCGTGACTCGTTTGCTGTTGAACTCAAAAAAGAGGGAGTTATAGCTGGATTACATTATATCCCGCTACACCTTCTAACATACTACAAATCAAAATATTCTTTAAGAGTAAACGATTTTCCTGTAGCACTTCGATCGTATCAGCAAGTACTCTCACTTCCAATTTATGCGACAATGGGTGATGAAGAGGTAAATAGTGTGATCGAAACGGTAAAACAGATCGCAAAAACAAGAGTTTAACAAGCTTGAAAAAATCTCTCGTTTTTTGGGTTGAAGAGTATCTCTACAACCCGAATTCTTTTCAAAAAATTCTATCTTATTTATTATCCCCTTTATCGTTTTTATACTGTTTTGTTATGTGGTTACGATTTAAGTCTGCAAAATCAGAAGATTTTGGTGTCGATATTATTAGTGTTGGAAACTTAGTAGTCGGTGGCAGTGGAAA
>JARRNV010000201.1:0-2696 GCA_037384685.1 Sulfurimonas sp. | reverse complement strand
TACTACCTGATGGTTATACTATTAGTTGGGCAGGGACATCCTACCAAGAGAAAAAACTTCAAGGAAGTGGAAACTTGGCATTTGTTTATGCTATTATCTTTGTATTTTTAATTTTGGCAGCCTTATATGAGAGTTGGACTATTCCATTCGCAGTTATTTTAGCTGTACCGTTTGGATTTTTTGGAGCAGTTTTGGCATTATGGTTAAGAGGCCTTGAAAGTGATATCTATTTCCAAGTTGGACTTATTACCTTAGTCGGACTTTCAGCTAAAAATGCGATACTTATGGTTGAGTTTGCAACACAACGTTTAAAAAGCGGGTATACTCTTTTAGATGCAACTATTGAAGGTGCAAAAGTCCGTTTTAGACCGATTGTTATGACTTCTTTTGCATTTATTATGGGAAGTTTACCACTTGCTTTAAGTATAGGTGCGGGTGCAAATTCACGTCATATTATTGGAACAACGGTTGTTGGTGGAATGCTGGCACTTACTATGATAGGTATCTTTTTTGTACCTCTTTTTTATTATCTGATTATGAAGATGAAAAGTAAATTTTTTAATAAAGGAATCTCAGATGAAAACTAAAATACTTTTAGCTCTGGGTACATCTGTTATGCTTTTTTCAGCGTGTTCTTTAGCACCAGAGTATCAAAAGCCTTCTCTTGAGCTTCCTGTTGCTCAAAAAGAGGTGAGTATTAATGCAGATTGGTTTAAAGGTTTTAACGATAAAAAGCTTGATCTTCTTATTGCAGAAGCATTGAAAAATAACGATGACCTTAAACTTGCTGTTGTAAATGTGCAAAAAGCACGTGCACAGTACGATATAAGTAAAGCCGATCTTTATCCGCAGATTGATCTTAATGCTGCTGCAACACGACAAAAAAGAAGTGTTAATGCATTTCCAGGTGCTTTTGGTGGACTATATAATGATTATAGTATGAGTGCATCTGTAGCGTATGAAGTGGATTTTTGGGGGAAAAACCTTAATCAAAAAGATGCAAACTTAGCAAATTTTCTAGCAGTAGATGCAAACAAAGAGACTTTACGTATCTCTTTAATTACTGATGTGGCAACGTATTATTTTAATCTTGTAGCTGCAGAAGAACAACTAAAGATTGCAAAAGAGAACCTTCAAAACTATGAAGAGACTTTAGAGTATAGAGAAAAACAGTACAAATACGGTGTAATAGATTCACTTATTGTAGCACAGGCAAAAGCAGAGGTTGCTTCTGTTAAGACAAAAATAGAAGGGATCAAAGTATCTAAAGTAAAACTACAAAGCGCACTTGTAATTTTACTTGGTCGATCACCAAAAGAGATTTTTGAAAGTAATATTGACACAGATACAAAACTTCCGGAATTTATGGATATACCGACAACATTGCCGACAAATCTTTTAGAAAATCGTCCTGATATTAAGATTGCAGAGGAAAATTTAAAAGCAAAAACTGCACTTATCGGTGTTGCTAAAGCTGCATATTTTCCAAATATTTCTATTACCGGAAATTACGGGTATCAAAGTCAAAAAACAGGTAATCTTACAAGTGGAGATTCTCAAGTTTGGGGAATTGGTCCAAGTCTTTACATGCCACTGTTTGATTTTGGAAGAATCAGTGCAGCAGTTGATGTAAGTAATGCAGAGCAAAAAGCTGCTCTAATTACATACGATAAAGCTGTTAAAAATGCTTATAAAGAGGTGTTTGACTCGTTGCAGTCAATTAAAGCAATTCAGTCTAAAAAAGAGGCTATGGAACAGCAAGTTGCTGCATATCAGGAAGCTTACGATGTAGCAAATAAAAAGTTCTCTGTTGGTACAACAAGTTATTTAGATCTTTTAATAGCGCAAAGTTTACTGCTTAATGCACAACTTGCATATATTACTACAAAATCGGAGCTGTTGATAGAAGAAGCAACATTTTATAAAGCTTTAGGCGGTGGTTGGAAAGAGGATAGATTGAAACTGTGATATAATATTATACTTTATTCGCATAGAGGTGTTTATGAGTATATATGATTTAAAACCGAAATTTCAACAACTCTTACGTCCTATTATAGAAAACTTACATAAAAAAGGGGTAACTCCAAATCAAGTTACCCTTTGGGCTATCTACCTTTCAATCCTAGGCGGTGCATTTGTTTATTTGAGTTCAATAAGTAAATACTTTTTGTTTTTAATCCCAATAGTATTATTTGTAAGAATGGCACTTAATGCGATCGATGGTGTATTGGCTCGTGACTTTGATCAAATGAGTGACAAGGGTGCTATTTTAAATGAGCTTGGAGATGTTGTTTCCGATACGATTTTATATCTTCCTTTTATAGTAATTTTAGATAAAAATTTAGTAATCATTTTTGTCGTATTGGCAATACTAAGTGAATTTGCAGGCATACTTGCCTGGGCTGTATATGGAACAAGACGTTATAATGGTCCGCTCGGAAAAAGCGATAGAGCTTTTTTAATAGGACTTATCTCTTTACTTATTGCTGTATATGATCTTATAAATATTTCAAATTTTTTATTAGCAGTTGCTATAGTGCTTTTAATACCAACTATTTACAATAGAAGTAAAGCATGAATATTTTAGAACCTAAAATATATTTGACTGTTTTAGCAATCTATGCTCTTCTATTTGTTTCGTATATTGTTTATAAAATAGTGCAGTCAAAAACAAAAAAACCTTTAACAGAACTCAA
>JARRNV010000200.1:0-2697 GCA_037384685.1 Sulfurimonas sp. | reverse complement strand
GGAGAATTATTATAACACAGAATGGATAGAAAAATATCACACTTTTGATATATTCATACTTTTGATCTCAAAAAGAAACCTTAAAGAGGGTTTAAGTAATATTTTTGTAAAATTGCGCTCTTAAATTAAATAAGGATATGTCCAAATGAAAAGAACATACCAACCACATAATACACCTAGAAAAAGAACACACGGTTTTAGAGCTAGAATGGCTACTAAAAATGGTCGTAACATCATTAACCGTCGTCGTGCTAAAGGTCGTAAAAAATTGTCAGTTTAGGCGGATTTAACACACTAAAACTCCATAAAGAGTTTCAGTATGTTTATAAAAAAGGTAAAAACCAACACTCTAGTAATGTAGTGTTATTTTATCTTCCAAACAATGGAGTACAACAAGTGGGTTTCACTGCTACTAAAAAATTAGGAAATGCAGTTAAAAGAAACCGGGCAAAGCGTAGAATGCGTGCGCTATTTTGTGAATTTGCTCCATCTTTAAAAGATGGTAGTTATATTTTTGTTGCTAAAGCAGAAATACTAACTTCATCTTACCAAAACCTCAAAAATGATTTTCAAAAGATCCTCTCTCGTGCGCAAACTCTTACTTAAGCTTTTATGGCTCTATCAAAAATTTTTTACGCTTATCGGTTATGGGTCGTGTCGATACTACCCAACTTGTAGTGAGTACGCACGAATAAATTTTGAAAATAATTCACTTTTAAGTGCTTTTTATAACTCTTTTACTAGAATACTACGTTGCAATCAACTTTTTGAAGGTGGAATAGAGTATCCCATTTTAGATAAATTGGATTTAAAGCCCTCAAATTTAGAGTTTGATTCTATAAAGTATTGGTTGGTTCCCAATAAAAAGAACCGTTATTACATTATTAAAAATTTTTCATATAAAGGGTAATTTGTGTTTGACAAAATGACACCAAATCAAAGATTATTAGTTGCGGTACTGATATCTGTAATTTTTTTCGTGGGATACACTGCAATTTTTCCACCAGAGGAACCGAAAAAAGATGAACAAGCTACTCAGGCAGTAGCGGAAAAAACAACTAAAGTTTCTGTAGAGAAGGTAAGCGGGCATCAAATCTCTGAAGCAGAAAAAGTTGATGAGAGTGCTTCAAATGACATAGTTGTAATTAAAAACGATAAATTTGTACTCAAAATTGACTCACTTGGGAGAATCTCTTCAAAAGAGTTGTTAGAACAAAAATTTAGGAATGAAGAAGACCTTCATGCGCAGGTAATACCTGAAAATGGTACAAAACCACTTTATATAAGATTCTTAGACAAAAAGATCAATGACAGTTCATTAAAAACTCCATATACGGCAAATATTACAAATGCAGAGTTAATTGCCGGTTCACCGGTAGAAGTTACACTGACACAAAAACTTCCTCAAGTAACGGTTTCAAAAGTTTTAAAATTTTATGCAGATGGCCATTATGATGTAAAAATTACTACATCAAAACCTTTAAGATATTATGTCTATATCGGCGATAGACCACAGGTGTCGAAAAAACTGATGGCAGTAGCCGGTTCTATGATCTATACAAATGATGATGTAGCACATATTACGGAAGACGGTGAAGCAGAAGGGCGTAAAGTTTACCAAGGGGTAGAACTTGCTTCTGCATTTGACCAATATACTGCAACGATTATGTACGGTTTTAAAGCTGATACGAACGTAATACTAGAGCGCGGATTTGTTAATAACCCGGTTGTTTATTTTGTAGCAGAGAATTATAATGAGTTTCATGGTTATATAGGTCCAAAAGAGCATAAAGTTTTAAAAGCAATTAATCCAGTACTTGTGAATGCTATTGAATATGGTTGGTTCACATTTGCTGCAAAACCACTTTTTGCACTACTTTCTTGGTTACACGGAATTTTCGGTAACTGGGGTTGGGCTATTATCGCACTTACTGCAATAGTAAGAGCTATACTTTACCCACTAACATACAAAGGTATGGTAAGTATGCAAAAGATCAAAGAGTTGGCCCCACAACTTAAAGAGATCAAAGAGAAGCATGGAAAAGATCCACAACGTATGAATGCAGCGACTATGGAGATGTATAAGAAACATGGTGCAAATCCACTTGGCGGTTGTTTACCGATGTTGATGCAGATTCCGGTGTTTTTTGCAATTTATCGTGTACTTTTAAATGCAGTTGAACTACAAGGTGCCCCTTGGTTATTATGGATTGATGATCTTTCTCGTATGGATCCGTATTATATTCTACCAATTTTAATGGGTGCTTCAATGTTCTTACAACAGCATATGACTCCAAATAACTTTACAGATCCATTACAAGAGAAGATGTTTAAATACCTTCCGGTAATTTTTACGTTCTTTTTTATTACATTCCCGTCAGGACTTGTGCTATACTGGTTTGTAAATAACTTATTCTCTATTGCACAACAGTTTATTGTCAACCAACAATTTAAAAATGCAAAAGAAGCAAAAGCAGTAGCAGAGAAAAAAAGCGGGAAATAACAATGATCAAGATAGAGTCTATCACTTTAGAACAGGCATATCAAGAGGCTGCAAAGTCACTTGATTGTTCTGTTACAGAGTTAGCTGTAGAAGTTGTTCAAGCACCAAGTAATGGTTTTTTGGGACTGTTTAAGAAAAAAGCGGTTATTGTTGCAACCGTACAACAAAAAACTCCTAAAAAACAAACAGCACAA
>JARRNV010000199.1:0-3804 GCA_037384685.1 Sulfurimonas sp. | reverse complement strand
GAAGCCGGAATTGAATGGGGAAGTCAACAACACTTTGATAAGGTAGATGAAGTTATGGAAGCTGTTTGTTACAACGCTATTTCAGCTTCGTCTGATCTGGCACTAGAGAAAGGTTCATATCCTGAGTTTGAAGGAAGTAAATGGTCTAGGGGTATCTTCCCTCAAGATCATGCAAATGCAGAAGTTATCAATTTAATTGATCGCGGCGGTTTGTTTGCTTCATCGGGGTATTTTCTAGGATCTAGTATAGCTTGTGCCATATAGTTGTTATCGTGATTAATTACAAGAGGTGCTAAAAAGTTTATAGTAGATTCGTCAAGCGGTCTTATCCCTGTAGTTGTGCCAAACCTCTCTCCTGAAACTTGGACCTATTATACACCTGCTTATGATCTTAATCAAACGGTTTTGATTAAAGCAGCTGCTATTAGACAAAAATGGATCGATCAAGGGCAGTCACTAAATATTTTCATTACTCTAGACAAAGCAAGCGGTAAATATCTTAACGAGATCTATATGCTTGCATGGAGACTAGGTCTAAAATCAACATATTATCTAAGAAGTCAGTCACCTGAAGTGAAAAATGATGTTGAAGATAGATCTATGGAGTGTGTAGGTTGTCAATAGAATGAAGCCTTTAACCTCCCCTGTACTTTCGGAATTTCTAAATAGATTTGATAACTTTAAAGAATCGGAACTTCGATCAGTAGAAGTTATCAGCCCTTTTGAAATTAAAGTAATTATAGCTACGCAGGATAAAGCTAGAGCATTTGACTGGATCACGATAGAGTTGCTTTTTAGTGGTGTAGAAGCTGCAAACATTATTGAAGACAACCAATTAAACTTTTTAGATATGCAAGATGGTTTAAGCATACTCTACGATGAAAATAGATTTGCTTTTGGTGTAGGAGAGTGCTATAATATTTCAAGCATAAAGAGTTCTTCTTTATACATCATTTCTGAAACTCTTAAATACAAAGAAGGACAGTTTTAAAGGATAGATATGGCTTATGAGATAAGAGGCACTTTATATGGTTTTGATGAAACTCGTAATGTAGAAATAAAAGAGATAGATCCTCTCTTTTCCACTATGATAGATACAAATAATGAAAATATATCTTTCACATTGGTAAAACCTAATTTACTTAGAGAATATGCATTTGATCTTCCTTCTGACGTTAAAGCATTACTACAGATAAATGAAGACTCAACAGTTAGTGTTTATAATATTTTAGTTATCCAAAAACCGCTTGACGAATCTACTATAAACTTTTTAGCACCTCTTGTAATTAATCACGATAACAACTATATGGCACAAGCTATACTAGATCCTAGAAAATACCCCGATTACGATATAGCGCAAAGTATAAAATCATTTGTAAACTAAGGAGTATATTATGAAAGTAGTATGTCCTCACTGTTTTAGTGTGAACAATGTTCCTAAAAAAGATTCTTACAAAAAAGCAAACTGCGGAAAATGCAAAAATTCGCTTCTAGAAACAGAGCCTGTTAATCTAATTAGCACAAATTTTGATGATCTTATTGTTAATAGTGAACTTCCTATTATAGTTGACTTTTGGGCACCTTGGTGCGGACCTTGTAAAATGATGGCTCCAAACTTTTCTGCAGCTGCGAAACACTTCCCTTTAAAAGCTGTCTTTGCAAAAGTAAATACTGAAACTCAAGAGATATTGGGTGCTAGATTTGGGATCAGAAGTATACCTACACTTATTGTTTTTAAGGATGGTAAAGAGGTTGAAAGAGTATCAGGTGCACTCCCCACAGAGAGTTTAATGCAACTGATAAGTAAATATATAGATTAATCTACAATATAAGAACAGCAGTAATCTGTTACAGTTTTGATCACAAGATCAAAAGATGAATTTGCCGGAACGTTAAATGTCTCCGGTGTATTTAAAGTTTTCCACTCTTCACCTGGAAGTTTAACATCAAGCTCACCACTCATCATCTCCATGATTTCAGCTTCTGCTGTGTTAAAAGTGTAGTCGCCAGGAAGCATTACACCAAGAGTTTTTCTAGTACCGTCTGCAAACTCAACCGTTCTACTAGATACTTTTCCTCCATCATAAATATTTGCTTCTTTTACAATTGCTACGTTTTCAAATTTAGACATTATTTCTCCTCTATAAAATTATGCAATGATAACGAAATTATTTGAATTTTACACGTTGTGAATGTGTAATTGCTACTGCCATTGCATCTGAAATATCAAGTGGTTTGATCTCTTTTTTTATACCTAGGAGCCTTTTAACCATAAAAGCAACCTGCTCTTTTGAAGCTTTTGCTTTACCTGTAAGTGCTTTTTTCACTTGCAATGCCGTATATTCATGAAACTGTCCAAACTCTTGAAGCAGCTTTAACATAATTGCCCCACGAAACTGTGCAAGTTTGATCGTAGTGGATGGATTGTGTGCATAAAAGATATCTTCCATAGCTACTTCATCTATAGTATACTTTTGAAATAACTGCTCCAATCCCTCAACCATTTGTGGAATTTGAAACTGCAAATCTTCAGCCTTCATCTTAATAAGACCTGCCTCGACTAAAGATATTTTGTGATTTTCAAGTGAAATTATTGCATAACCCATGTTACGAGTTCCTGGATCAATGCCAAGTATATTTATTTTATTCATAAGTTGAATTATATCAAATTACTCACATAGATTTTTTTACTTATTCACATAAATTTAACCCTATTTTATGAATTAAAAAGATATTATTCACATATAATAAGTTATAAGTGAGTGAAATGTGAATATTGGTCAAACAATCTTAGAAGAGTTGAAAAATGAGATAACTGAAGTTGAATACAACAGATATATCAAAAAAATATAAAGATAAGCTCACTCATCTTTTTGAAATAAAAACAGGCAATAAAGTTACCGTTAGAATTACACTAAAAAGTTTAAAAGAAAGAAGAAAAGCAAAAGCAATTAAAGAGGTTAAACAAACAAGTTCACTACTTAACCCTTCATACTCATTCGATAACTTTATGGTTGGTGGATCAAACCAGTTTGCATATGCAGCTGTAAAAAGTGTTAGTGAAAATCCGGGAAAAGTTTATAATCCAGTATTTATTTACGGGGGTGTAGGACTTGGAAAAACTCACTTAATGCAAGCAGCCGGCAATGTTTTACAAAATGGTGGAAAAGTGGTTATTTATGCAACAGTGGAGCAATTTTTAAACGATTTTATCCGCCATGTGAAAAATAAAACAATGGATCGTTTTCAAGAAAAATATCGGAAATGTGACGTACTTCTAATTGATGATATACAGTTTCTATCAAATAAAGAGGGTATTCAAGAAGAATTCTTTCACACCTTTGAAGCACTTAAAGGTGCCGGCAAACAAATCATACTAACAGCCGACAAACATCCTAAAAAAATCGGTGGATTAGAAGCACGCCTGCAAAGTCGTTTTGAATGGGGATTAGTTGCTGACATACAACCTCCGGAACTTGAAACTAAAATAGCAATTATCAAAAAGAAATGTGAAATCAATAAAGTTAAACTCTCAAATGAGATTATTAACTACATTGCTACTGTTATAGAGAGTAATGTTCGTGAAATTGAAGGAATCCTCTCAAAACTCCATGCTTATTCACAATTGATGCATGTTGATATCGATCTAGAGTTTACAAAAAATGTTTTAAAAGATCAGATCAAAGAGAATCGTCAAAATCTTACTATGGATACCATTACAAATGTTGTTGCTAAAGATCTTAATATTAAACCAAGTGAAATCAGAAGTAAAGGGAGAAGTAAAAATATCGTATATGCAAGACG
>JARRNV010000198.1:0-4020 GCA_037384685.1 Sulfurimonas sp. | reverse complement strand
GTAGGACTTCCATCACCAACTTTTTCTCTATCTTTACCTTTGTGGTGTGTGATATGTACCATAGAGAGATCTTGAACGCTTGTTCTGTCTCCGATTTTGATGTAGTGAACATCGCCTCTTACTACCGTACCAAACCAAATAGAGCAGTCTTCACCGATCTCAACATCTCCGATTACATCAGCTGAGGGTGCAATCCATGTGTTTTTTCCTATTTTTGGTTCATAATCTTTAAACTTGTGTATCATTTTTACTCTTTTTAACTCTCTATAAATAATCTTTCTATTAGATGTTGAATATTTGTTGATGATTCTTTTCTGCTTGCTTTTGAGATCTTATTTACATACTCTTCTAAAAGTTTATGGTTGTTAATTGATCTATCATCTGCTTTGACACGTTTATATGTTCCATCGCTTTGTAGTTCATGTGCAAGAACCGTATCTGAACATTGAAGATTTAAAATCTGAATAATTTTTTTCTTTGATTCTTCATCTTTTACAGCAGTTAAAAGTTCTATCCTTCTAACAAGATTTCTCGGCATCCAGTCTGCACTAGAAATATAAACTTCCGAAGCATCATTTTTAAAATAAAATGTACGTGCATGTTCGAGATATTTTCCAAGAATTGATATAACTCTAATATTATCACTTACCCCTTCAATTCCAGGTTTTAAACAGCAAATTCCACGAACGATCAAGTCAACCTTTACACCTGCTTGACTCGCTTTATAAAGAGCACGAATAACATCATCGTCAACAAGTGAATTCACTTTTGCGATAATACGGCCGTTTTCCCCTTGACGTGTTTCATTGTGAATAAGAGATAAAAGCTTTGGCTTGATTTGTGATGGTGCCATGTAAAGCTCGTTGAGTTTCCCTTTTTTACTAAACCCCGTTAAAAAGTGAAAAAAGCGTGTTAGATCATTAGTCACTTCATCTTTACTTGTCATGTAGCTCATATCTGTATAGATTTTTGCAGTTGAAGGGTTATAGTTTCCAGTACCCAAGTGTGCGTATTGTTTTAGTTTTCCGTTTGTCCTACGTGTTACAAGTGCTGCTTTTGCATGTACCTTTAGCCCTTTGATTCCATAAATAACATGTGCACCCGACTTCTCTAATGCTTTTGCCCAAATAAGGTTGTTCTCTTCATCAAAACGAGCTTTTAGTTCAACCATAACCGTAACTTGTTTACCACTCTCACTTGCATCCATTAATGCTTTTACGATTGGAGAGTTTTGGCCCGAACGGTACAGCGTCATTTTAATAGAAACAACATCGGGATCTTTTGCAGCCTGCTGAATCAGTTTTACAATCGGTTCAAAACTTTCATATGGATGGTACATAAAAATATCTTGCTTTTCTAAAATAGCAAAAAGATTTTCATTGCTATCAAGAGGCGGAATATTTTTTGGTTTAAAAGATGGTGATAAAAGATGTGCAAAATCTTTGTTTCCTACTATTTGCCATAGACTTGAAAGGTTTAATTCGGTATGAAATTTATAGATATCATCTTTGTAGACGTTTGCATGACGATTGAAGAAGTTGATGATCTCATCATCTGCATTACTTCCCACTTCAAGACGTACCATTTCCCCTTTTCTTCGAAGTTTTAGACCCTCTTCAAGGATCTCCATAAAGTCATCTGCTTCCTCTTCTTCAATCTCAATATCTGCATTTCTAGTAACTCTGAACGATGCATATTTTAGTAGTTTATATCCAGGGAAAAGTTCTTCGACATGTTGCTCAACAACACTCTCTATAGGAATATATACCCCCTCACCAAGTTCAACGTATCTGTTTAAAACACGAGGTACGCGTATAATTCCAAAGCGTTCAATTGTCTCATTTTCAGTATCTTGAAGCTTCACGATAAGTCCAAAACTGAGGTTATTTAAGTGTGGAAACGGATGTGTCGCATCGACAGCAATAGGGATAATAACAGGATATATATTTTCTTGGAAATACTGATTTACTTTATGTTTGTCCTGATTATTTAACTCATCATAGTTTTTAACTTTAACACCTTCAAGTTCAAGTTTTTTGAAAATTTCAGTTCTACAATGTTCAACAACCTGTTGCTCTTGATGTAGATAATGTCTGATCTCACGAAGCTGTTGTAGCGGTGTTAGTCTATCAGCCCCTGATACTATAATCCCTGCTGAGAAAAGTTTTTTAAGACCTGCTACACGGATCATATAAAATTCATCTAAATTCGTTCCGTATATTGCAAGAAACTTTAAACGCTCCAATAATGGTAAAGCGTCATCTTGCGCTTGTTTGAGAACTCTTGTATTGAATTGTAACCATGAAAGTTCACGGTTATTGTAAAAGTTTGGATTTTTTAAATTTAGCATAAAAAACTATCCTCTCGTATTGTAGAGTTTTCGCGTATTATATCTAAAGTTATATTTCTATTTGATTACAGCGCTGCCTTTATAGTTCGCAGCGTGGTAGATTGTAACACCGTATTTACGTGCATAGTACTTCATAAGTAGGCGTTGTAATGTTGGCTCGATCGATGGGGCAAACCAGGCATTGTTACTCATCGCTACAACAAAATCAACATCACCTTGGTAGATTACATCACAAGTAGCTTCATAACAGATCGCATTGCGAATTTTTGTTTTGTTAATTATAAAGTCATAAAAGATGGAAGAGGAACATATTCACCAAAAGGGACTAGTACAACTTTTTTAGCAATGGAGTATTTCCCTTTATTAAACATGTAGGTAACATTGTAGTGTTTGCCATCTTCAACTAAAAGAGTACCTGCTATAATTGTAATATCTTGGGAAAATTGCTGCAGTTTTTTAATAAGTTTTGGACTTTTGTTCATAAAAAGAGGGAAAACAGACTCGGGTAGTACAACAACTTCATACCCCTCCCGTTTTGCTTGGATAATCTCTAAAAAAATCATATTTACAGTTTTAGTAAGATTTTCTCTTTTCCATTTATCCTCTTGTTTTATCTCTGTCTGTACAAGTTTTACATTAAGTGGCAGTGTTTTTTGC
This sequence comes from Sulfurimonas sp., assembly GCA_037384685.1. GTDB lineage: Bacteria > Campylobacterota > Campylobacteria > Campylobacterales > Sulfurimonadaceae > Sulfurimonas. The sequence goes on along the minus strand of JARRNV010000198.1, from coordinate 1,013 downwards.
GGAGGATAACCGAAGTTAATTGAAAACACCAATAAAATAAGTGGAAAAAATTTGTATTTCGGGTAGTTTCTGTAAAGGTATATAGTAGCAGATAAAGCGAGTAATACCACTGCAAACTGATACTTGTAAACCCCTATAAAGCTATCTACAAAAAGAAGTTCCGGTTTAAACCAGTTCCAGTCAAAAGGTTCTAAAAAGCTGAGTCCAAAGAGTACCACAGCACGGATAAAAGGGTTGGTTGTAAAGTACATAGGGAGAAACAAAAGAAGGTATAGCAGACCAAAACCTAACGTAACTATAGGTGTCATAAAACCTACACCTTGGTACTCAAAGCTATATCCAATCCAGTAAAACCAGAGTATCCCTATAAAAAAACCGGCAACTAAAATAGAGCGTTTTGGTATATATAATATAGAACCGATAGCTGCTAAACCTAAAGCGGTATTTAAAAGTTTGTTTTCTAAGCCGAAATCACTTAAATATATAAACAGACTAAATAAGAGTGCGCTTACTAAACCGAAAAAAATATCTTTCATTCTTGTATTCATAATACAATTTTACACAATTTTACTAAGATATTAGTATTGTTTTTGTATAATCTCCCAATTTTATTCAAATAAGGAAGTTTAGGTATGGAATTAATCTCTCAATTATTACCGTTTGTATTTCTAATCGCAATTATGTACTTTGTGATTATTCGTCCACAACAAAAAGAAGCGAAAGCTAAAAAAGAGATGATCGAAGCACTCAAAAAAGGTGACAAAGTTATCACTGCTGGTGGTTTTATCGTAGTTATTCATAAAGTTGAAGAAAACTTTTTGAGTGTTGAGATGAATAAAGACACAGTAGTAAAAATCACAAAAGACTCTATTGCAAAGAAGTATGAGGATGAAGCTTAATTATCGTATTGTAATCTTCGCTTTAGCAATAGTTTTCGGGATAGTTTTCTCTATCCCATCACTACTTCAAACTGAAGGTGGGAAAAAAATCACTCTAGGTCTTGATCTTCAAGG
>JARRNV010000197.1:0-2715 GCA_037384685.1 Sulfurimonas sp. | reverse complement strand
TTAATGGTATAATTCTGCCATGACAAAGATTGAAAAATTGAAACGTACGGTAATAATAGCATTAGGTTTTGCACTGTCTACTTATTTGATAATGAATGGTATGGCAATTTTAGATCAAGAAAAATCAGCTGAGGTTAATTCCAGCAGCGAAATTCATAGTAACACAGTGAAGTGAACCATGTTGTCGGATCAGAGTTGAACAGTCAATACCGACAACTTTTCTGTTTGGAAAAGCCCATTTGAAAACCTCCAACGCTTCGGCATCCTCTTTTACATTATATGTCGGTACAAGCACACCGTCATTTACAAATAAAAAGTTCGCATAAGTTGCCGGTAGGCGTTCCTTAGCATAATATACTGCCGAACTCATCGGAAGTTTGATCAGTTTTAGTTTATGCTCAATTACAAACTCTTTGAGTTGATCTTCCATCTTTCTAAGCGCTTCGTAGTGCTCATCATTTTGATCTTTGCAGGCAACATACATAATAGTATCTTTCGAGATAAAACGAGCTAATGTATCTATATGCGAGTCGGTATCATCTCCGGCAAGATAACCGTAATCAAGATAAAGAATCTCTTTTGCTTCAAAATAGTTTTTGAGATTTTGTGTGATCTGTTCTTTTGTAAGACCTTTATTTCTATTTGCATTGAGCATACACTCTGAAGTTGTGAGAATAAGACCTGCTCCATTACTTTCAACTCCACCGCCTTCTAAAATAAAATCAATATCTTCTAATGGGACAGAATATACAGAAGAGATCGCACGAGACATTTTATTGTCAAGTACAGCATCAAACTTACCGCCCCAGGCATTGAATGTGAAGTTTAAGAGTTTGATCTCATCGTTTTCTTCAACTGCTAGCGCAGAACTGTCACGTGCCCATGTATCGTTTGTAGTGTATTCTACAAACTTGATATTTGTATGATCTTCAAAATAACTTTGAACTGCTTTTATGTCATAACAAACAACCAAACAGGTCTGAAATCTTCTGATCGCATTAATAATCTCTACAAAATTTTTTCTAGCATCGTCTAAATATTCAGACCAGTCTGTATTCTCATGCGGAAAAACAACTTGAGTAAAGCTTTGTTTCTCAAATTCAGCAATTAACATTGTATAATTCCCTTATGGCTTTCATAACTTTAAATAAAAACAACTTTTTTTATAATCTTGACATTATCGCAGATAAAACTAAAAGCAAAGATAAAATAGCAGTAGTTTTAAAAGATAATGCATATGGTCACGGACTTTGTGAGATGGCAACATTGGCACGTGAGTACGGCATAACGAAAACAGTCGTACAAACACACAAAGATGCACAAGATATTTATGAATATTTTAACTATATTTTGGTTCTTGCTGAGATTCCAAAAGTATCTGATCCTAAAATTCACTACACAATCAATGAGCTTGATGCAATTAAAAAATTTCCTAAAAAAACAAAAGTGGAACTCAAAGTAAATACAGGAATGAACAGAAACGGTATAGAGATGGATCAGCTTCAAGAAGCTTTTGCTCTGATCGCAGAAAGAAAACTAAAGTTAAAAGGTGTTTTTACACACCATGCATCGGCTGATGAAGAGGGAGATTATTTCAATTTTCAAAAAGAAAACTTTGAAAAAGTAAAACTGCAAGCAAAAGAGCTTGCAAAAAAATACAACTATGAACTATCTTTCCATTCAGCTAACTCAGCGGCACTTTTTCGTACACAAGAGTTCAATGAAGATATGACAAGAGTCGGTATAGCTATTTATGGATGTTTAGAGATGCCTCAAAATATTTGTGATGTTGATCTAAAACCGGTGTTAAGTCTGTACGCTAATAAAAACTCTTCTAGAATTATAAACGAGGGTGACTGTGTTGGATACGGAGCAAGTTTTAAAAGTGACAAAAAACAGATGGTTTCTAATTATGACTTTGGTTATGGAGACGGATTTTTACGCGCTTGTTCCAACATCTACAGAACTCCTGAAGGTGTCGAGATAGCAGGGCGCATCTCTATGGATAATAGCTCTTTTTTATCGGATAAAGATCAATTGCTTATATTTAACAATGCAAAAGATATAGCAAAATTTGCCGGAAGTTTCTCTTATGAAATTTTAACATCGCTCAAGGGCAATATAACAAGAAAAGTGATCTAATAAGCTAGAATTCGTCTAGCCTGCCAGTACTTTTCTCTCCAATAGGGATTGTTAATGTTTGAAATCATGACCCCGTGTTTTGTAGAGGTATGCAAAAAGTTTCCATATTCAAGATATACCCCTGAATGTCTTGTATTGTAACTTGTTTTAAAAAGAAGTAGATCGCCTTCTTTTATAGCTGCTTTTTTAACTCTGTAACCGCTTTTTGCCTGATGAGCAGTGTCGCGAGGTACTGTTACTCCAAAACCATCTTCATAAACATTTTGTACAAGTGCCGAACAGTCAATTCCATCGCAAGAATCACCACCATATTGATATGGAGTGTTATACCACTTTCTATACTGTTCATAAATTGTTTCTGTTATTGAGTTGTGTTTACGAAGTTTATAAGGGAGTTCATTATCTGTTTGTTCTATATATGGTTGTAATGTTGCATATTTTGGTGATACAGCACTCTTGCTAGAACATCCATTGAGAATAAAAAGAGATGTTAGCGCAAGGAGAAAAGTTTTCATTAACTTATCTTTATTACGGCCTCTGAAAAAATAGCGCCGTCTATTCCCAATTCGGCAA
>JARRNV010000196.1:0-2716 GCA_037384685.1 Sulfurimonas sp. | reverse complement strand
GAATGGAATTCATTAACCTTTTAGGAAGAGTATACTCTAGTTTTCGTGGAAATAATGAATCTACTTGGTAGGACATTCTTCCTAAGTCACCTATATACATACTGTCCGTTCTTCCAAAAATTTTTGATGTGTAAAAGTTCCAAATAAGCAGATGGTAAATTAAATAGACTAATACTAAAAAGAATGTCAAAATAAGACAACGTTTTGATGATATTTTTTTGTTCAACTGCACATCGACATCCTTAAAAATTAAAATATAGAAATTCACTTAGTTTATGGATATTTAGTATAGAATAAAGTGAAGTGACTATAAATAATAACATATAATATTTTGTCGGTTTAAAATTACGAGTAAAAAAAGAGGAGTTTTTAAACCAAAGTATAAAAATAAAAGCACCTATAACAAAGTAAAGAGTTTTATCTTTCCCATTAATATGTTCAAATACTCTACCAAATGATATGCTATATTCATTTAAAAAAGAGAGCTTTGTTGCATATTTGTCAGGAAGCATAATCTCCCCAAAGAACATAGCCTTAAGAACTTTAATAGCATCATTCCATTCTTTAGCTCTAAAGAATACCCAAGCGATGTTAATGAAGTTAAAAGTAATAAACCAGGCAAGAATAGAGTTCATAGTAAAACCGAGAGTTTTCCAAATACGATGAACAACTAAAGCAGCCCCATGTAAGAATCCCCAGAACACAAATGTCCAACCCGCACCATGCCATAAACCGCCAAGGATGAATGTGATCATAAGATTAGAGTAGATTCTAGGTTCACTTACTCTATTACCACCTAAAGGGATATAGATATAATCCCTTAAGAATCTAGAGAGTGTCATATGCCATCTTCTCCAGAAGTCTTGAATATCTTTAGCTTTATACGGAGAATCAAAGTTCTGAGGAAGTTTGATGTTAAAGAGCAGGGCAGCACCGATAGCCATGTCTGTATAACCACTAAAGTCAAAGTATAACTGGAATGTATATGAAAGAGATGTAGCCCAAGCTTCGATCATATTTAAAGTTGTAGCATGATCAAACCCGTTTGTAGCCCAAGTAGCAAATGTATCTGCAATAACTACCTTTTTAAACAGACCCATACTAAAGATAAATAAACCTGTAGCTATGTTTTTATAGTTCTTAACTAAGTTCCATTTAGAAGCAAACTGTGGCATCATCTCTTTATGATGCACAATAGGACCGGCAATTAACTGAGGGAAGAATGTAACAAAGAGTGCATAGTTTAAAAAGTCATATTCAGTTGTTTCTTTTCTATAACTGTCAACCAAATAAGATATCTGTTGGAATGTAAAGAAACTAATACCTAGAGGAAGTGCTAGATGATACAGTCCTACATTCTCTGAAGCAATATAGTTATAGTTCTCTATAAAGAAATCTGCATATTTAAAATATCCAAGAAGAGCTAGATTAGAAACAATACCAAAAGTAAGTATAGACTTTCTATTGACTCTTTTATTCTCTCCGTCTTTACCTAGTATCTCACCTATCATATAGTTAAATAACATAGAGACTAAAATAATAGGAAGATAAATAGGATTCCACCAACTATAAAAGAATAGTGATGCAAATACTAGAAAACCTTTTGCACCTGTTACTAACCTTCTTCGCAGTAAAAAGAAATAGATAAAGAATGTTATCGGTAAAAAGAAAAATATGTACTCGTAGCTGTTAAATAGCATTCTACTCTTTCTCCTCTTTCTTTATATGTGTGCCAAAGCTCTTTACATATACTTTGTCGTTGTATATTGTCTTTATTATTAGATCGCCGATATCTAATCTATAATGGGATGTATCAAGCCAGTATCTATTATCTTTGCTAATCTCGTTAGGTTCACTGAAATCGTAAAAGTCCGTAATTTTAGCAAGTTCTTCTTTAAACTTAAATAGTAGTTTTTTATTTGTATAAGCGTATGTTTTATGATGAATCGGATTTATAAAAAATTTACAGTTTATATTATTTGTAGCACATGTATTTTGAATTTTTTGAATATTCTCAAGGGATTCGTTTAAAAAATTTCCATTATAAAATGTTGGTTTTGAAAAACGGGGGTCATTTAAATGTGATTTTGTATTGTATTGACTTACATTAAATTCTTTTTCAGCATGCTTATAATTTCTTTCTTGTTTGGAAATATCCATACTGAAATAATTAGGCGAATGAAAAAGTTTTTTCTTTATATGATGTCTATCTTCACTAAGAGGGAATCTGAAATACAACTCCCTGTAATATGTAAATATATTTGTGTCAGTAGCTTGAAAATACGCTTTTGTTAAACCTTGATGTTGATGCTTTAAAAAAGATACTTGATAAGAGAATTCATCAAGTCCTATTAATAAATTTTTGATTTTAACTCCTTCTTGAATAAAGAGTTGTATATTTAAAAAGTGTTCTTTAGGAAGACCTTCACTATAGGTCATGTTATAATATTTTCCATTAGATAATTTTAAAGGGTTGATATTTCCTACTCTGCTAGATCCAAATATAAAAGAATCATAAGTGTTTTTATGATTTAAAATATAATTGACTTTTAAAACATTTTTATTTGGTTCTGAATAAAAATGTGTTCTCTCGTAATGAGTATTTGAGTAGGTATCACTCCACAACATAAGTAAAAAGGTAATGAGCACAAGTATAAGTGTTAGTATCAGTGATGCTAGTATCCAATAAGTTTTCTTCATATTCTTGTACCTAAAA
>JARRNV010000195.1:1703-5755 GCA_037384685.1 Sulfurimonas sp. | reverse complement strand
CAATTAAAATAAACAACTATGAAAAGATAAAAGGAAATTCAATAGATCTAGCACATAAATTTATATATGAAGCAAGTAATATCATTCTTAAATTGACTCGTGATGAAGATATGGTTTCTCATGTTGCTGATGATACTTTTTTAATATTATTCAACGAATATCTTGAGGGTGATAAATATCAACTTATCTTAAAAAGATTAAAAGAGGGATTTTCAGAACATCTTGAGGGGGTAGATATCGACTGTGACGCTTCTATGGGAGTTAGTCAATATCCTGAAGATGGAACAGATGCTGATGTTTTAATAGAAAAAGCTATACTTCAAGCAGTGTCAAAGCAATTTTAAAGAGAATTTTCACTATAATACGCATATTTTATATATGAAGGTGGTACATGGCTTATAGACGTGTTTTGGTGAAGTTTTCAGGTGAAGCTCTTGCTGGTGAAGTTGGTCATGGTATAGATACTAAAATCCTTAAATTTATTGCTCAAGAGATTAAGTCTCTTGTAGATGCAGATATAGAAGTTGGGATTGTTATTGGGGGCGGAAACATTATTCGTGGTGTAACTGCTGCTCAAGACGGTATTATTAAGCGTACAAGCGGTGATTATATGGGAATGCTAGCAACTGTTATTAACGGTGTTGCTATGCAAGAAGCTTGTGAGCATGCAGGTTTGCAAGTTCGTATGCAAACAGCTATCAAGATGGAACAAATTGCAGAGCCATACATTAACCGCAAAGCATGTAGACATCTAGAAAAAGGTCGTGTTGTTATATTCGCAGCAGGGACTGGAAATCCATTCTTTACAACAGATACGGCAGCAACGCTTAGAGCTGTTGAGATTGGTGCAGAGGTTATAGTAAAAGCTACAAAAGTTGATGGTATTTACGACAAAGATCCTGTTAAATTCAGTGATGCTGTAAAACTTGATGAAATCGGTTATGATCAAGCTCTACAAGATCATATAAAAGTTATGGATGATACATCTATAGCACTTGCAAAAGACAATAAGTTACCAATTATTGTATGTGATATGTTTAAAGAGGGGAACCTTTTAGACATTTTAAAAGAGGGCAATTCACAAAATTGTTCCATAGTTAAATAATAAGGAAAAAAATAGATGAAAATTGAAGAACTAACAGCGAAAGTGTTAAATGAAAATCCAAGTATGGATCGTTATAAATTAGCAATTGCAGTTGCAAAAAGATCAGAAGAGTTAGATAATGGTGCTACAAGTAAATTAAGTGTAAGTAGTGCAAACATCAAGTCGACTGACTTAGCACTTATGGAAATTGCAGAAGGCCTTATTGTTGTTGAAGGCTTCAATGGAGAAGGTAAAACATCTCCATGATATCGACTCGGCTACTGCATATCTTTTTTCTCATATTATCCCTACAAATAAATTAAAACAAGCTCTTGCTTTTGCTACCGAGGCTCATAAAACTCAGTTTAGAAAAAGTGGCGAACCTTATATAATACATCCTATTTTAGTTGCAGCTATAGTGTCTTCAATTACTAATGATGAATCGATGGCAATAGCAGCATTACTGCATGATGTTGTTGAAGATACACCAACAACTATTGAAGAAGTTGAGGAAGAATATGGGAAAGATGTAGCACATTTAGTCTCGGGACTTACAAAAATTGATTCTATCAGGGATAGTGAACTTGTTCCCTCAACTTCAAATGAAAAATTGATTGTTTCAGCACTCTCATTTCGTAAAATGTTACTTGCAAGTATAGAAGATGTGCGTGTACTTGTAGTAAAACTTTGTGATCGTCTTCATAATATGTTGACATTAGATGCATTGCCGATACACAAGCAAAAACGTATATCTGAAGAAACATTGGTTGTATACTCTCCAATCGCACACCGCCTCGGTATCAGCTTTTTAAAAAATATGTTAGAGGATCTGAGTTTCTCTTATTTATTTCCTGAAGAGCGACACTTTATAGATAACTATCTTGATACAAACTACCATGCTATAGAGATGCGCTTAAATGATTTTAAACAGCATATTTCAAACATATTAGTGCAAAATGGATTTTGTGAAGATGATTTTGAGATTTTATCACGTATAAAACATAAGTATTCAATTTACTTGAAAATGCAAAGAAAAGGTGTAAGTATCGATGAAGTACTTGATCTTTTAGCAATTAGAATATTGGTAAAAGATCCGATTAAGTGTTATGATGCTTTAGGAGTTGTACATCTAAATTTTAGACCGCTTGCTTCTCGTTTTAAAGATTATATAGCAGTATCGAAAGATAATGGATACCAAACTATTCATACTACGGTATTTTATAATACTGCAATCTTTGAAGTGCAAATCAGAACATACGACATGCACAAAACAGCGGAGCTTGGCGTTGCAGCTCATTGGAAATATAAGTCTGGCGGAAATAATATTAAACTCGATTGGCTCGATAATCTTCAGTATCAAAATGAATCTGTGGAAGATTTTTACGAGCTTATAAAAAATGATCTCTATTCAGAAGATATTTCGGTATTTTCTCCAATAGGAGATGCTTTTACTCTTCCTCGCGGAGCTGTACTTTTAGATTTTGCATATGCAGTGCATACAGATATAGGAAACCGAGCAGTTGCAGGAGTGATTAACAAAAGCAAAACATCACTTTTAACAGAACTTAATAACGGAGATATTGTAAAAGTAATTACAGGCGATGAAATTGAGACAAGATGTTCTTGGATCGATGCGGTTAAAACTTCAAAAGCACAAACAAATATTAAAATCAATTGCAATAGTAGAATTCGTGATGTTAATGCCAAGTCAGCTATTAATATTATTGCTACAGTGATGAACCTAAATCATACGAGGGTTGAAGAGTGGTTGCGTATGCATAACTGTGAAAACCTTTCACACATTCCAACAGATATAGAACATTTAAAAAATGTAGTTCATAAATATATAAGCGATATTGCAAAAAATAACCGTTTTAAAAAATTTATTAACCGCCATAGATTTAAACTCAAAAAGTTTGAGATCAGCAGTATGGAACTTTACTCTAACGGGAGTGTAAACGATATTGTTTTTGATTATTGCTGTCATCCGAAGTACGGAGATGAAGTACTTGCATTTTTAGAGAAATCAAAGGCACACGTTCACCACAAACTTTGTCAAAATGCTGCAAAAAAAGTGGAGCAAAATGAAAAGATGGTTTTTGTTAAATGGGCAAAAGAGAAGATCTTTAGATATAAACTGATCGCATCATTAACAAATGAAAAAGGTGCGCTTGCAGATTTCTTGGCATTTTTAGCAAAACAAAACATAGATTTAACGTCAATTGAACTTGGAAAAGACAATTTAAACTATATCCATTATTGTGATATAGTTTTTCAATCCGAAGAAGCTGATATTAATACACTTCGTGCTAAAATTGAGTCTAAAATTAAAGTCGTAGAATTAGTGAGAAGTGATGATGCTTATAGAAACTAATTTAGAAGAAAGAGAAAGTAATATATGGTAGAAGAAGCTTTACGTGAAATAAACCGTGGATGTGCGGAAATTATTGATAGTGAAAGAATTGAAAAACTTTTAAAAGCTTATTTTGAAGAGGGAAAAACTTACACTGTAAAAGCTGGTTTTGATCCAACAGCACCGGATTTACACTTAGGTCATACAGTACTTTTACAAAAACTTGCAATATTTCAAAAGTATGGTGGGCGTGTACAGTTCTTAATTGGTAGTTTTACTGCAACAATCGGTGATCCTACAGGAAAAAGTGTAACGAGAAAAGTTTTAACAAAACAAGAGATCATACATAATATTGACAGTTACACAACGCAAGCATTTAAGATTTTAGATAAAGAAAAAACAGATATAGTTTATAATGATGAGTGGTTAGGAAACATGAGTGCTTCAGATATGATCGCACTCGCTTCAAACTTGACGGTAGCACGTATGTTAGAGCGTGATGATTTTTCTAAAAGATACGCTTCAAATACTCCGATCGCTGTCAGTGAGTTTATGTACCCATTACTTCAAGGGTATGATAGTGTACATTTAAAATCTGACATCGAGATTGGCGGA
>JARRNV010000195.1:0-1673 GCA_037384685.1 Sulfurimonas sp. | reverse complement strand
AAAAACAACAAGCAGTTCTGATGATGCCGATTTTAGAGGGGCTTGACGGTGTACAAAAGATGTCAAAATCTTTAGGCAACTACATTGGCGTAAGCGATGAAGCGAAAGATATGTTTGGAAAAACACTCAGCATTTCGGATGAACTTATGTGGAGATATTATGAACTACTCTCTAGTAAATCGTTAGATGAGATCGATGCACTTAAAACAGGTGTTTCAGATGGTTCATTACATCCGAAAAAAGTTAAAGAGGAGCTTGCATTAGAGATCACAACAAGATTTCATGACGAAGCAGCTGCACAAAATGCAAAAGAGGAGTTTGAAAGAGTACATGCTAAAAGTCAAATTCCAACAGATATTGAAGAGTTTGAGATCAAAGCAGATGAGCTTTGGATTGCTCAAGCCTTAGTTGATTGTAAACTTGAACCATCTACTTCACAAGCAAGACGTGATATTAAGCAAGGTGGTGTTAAAATAGACCAACAAAAAGTTTCAGATATGAATCTGCAACTAAGTTCTGGCGAATATTTATTACAAGTTGGAAAAAGAAAATTTGCAAAGTTAAAGGTTAGTTAATGAGTTTCGCATCTTTACAAATCGGAAAATATACGATAGTAAAACCTATTATTCAAGGTGGTATGGGTGTTGGTATTAGTTGGGACAAACTAGCCGGCAGTGTTTCAAAAGAGGGTGGACTTGGTGTTATTTCTGCTGTTGGAACCGGATATTATCAGAATAAAGAGTTTGTAAATAAGCTTATAGCAGATAGACCTTTAAGTGAAGCAAACTTTTATTCAAAAGAGGGTTTAAGAGCTATAGTAGACAATGCAAGAAAAATTTGTGGAGATAAACCCTTAGCTGCAAATATTTTATATGCAATCAACGATTATGGAAGAGTAGTACGTGATGCATGTGAAGCTGGAATTGATATTATCATTACCGGTGCGGGCTTACCTACAAATATGCCTGAATTTACGGAAGGTTATCCTGATGTAGCACTAGTACCTATCGTCTCATCAGCAAAGGCATTAAAGCTTATTTGTCGTCGATGGCAAAAACGCTACAATCGTTTACCTGATGCTGTAATCTTAGAGGGACCTAAATCGGGTGGCCACCAAGGTTTTACATACGAGCAGTGTTTAATGGATGAATATCAACTTGAAAATCTGGTTGTTCCTGTTGTTGAAGAGGCAAAAGAGTGGGGTGATATCCCTGTAATCGCTGCCGGTGGAATCTGGGATAAAAAAGATATTGAAGAGATGATGGCTTTAGGTGCAAAAGGTGTTCAGATGGGTACTCGTTTTATTGGTACTTATGAATGTGATGCACATGAAAACTTAAAGCAAGTATTATTAGATTCAAAAGAAGATACTATAAAACTGATGAGTTCACCAGTTGGGTATCCGGCACGCGGTGTTGTAACAAACCTTACTAAACTTGTTGAGAAACGTGAAGGTCCGGATATTAAATGTATCTCTAATTGTGTGGCTCCGTGTAATCGTGGAGAGGAAGCTAAAGTAGTTGGTTTTTGTATAGCAGACAGATTGAGTGATGCTTACGAGGGAAATCTTGAAACAGGGCTTTTCTTCTCTGGTACCAACGGCTATAAGCTAGATGAGATCATATCGGTTAAAGAGTTAATGGATAAACTGACAGAGGGTGAATAAAATTTAA
>JARRNV010000194.1:0-2728 GCA_037384685.1 Sulfurimonas sp. | reverse complement strand
GAGAATAGAGTACTGCTTAAAACAGATAAGCTTACTCGTCCAGCCTCGATCACCCTTGTGCATAAAGCTCTGTTAGCTTATAGTAAGGCAGCTTCTTTAGAGGTACTTGCTTCAAATGTAATAGAGCGTAAAAATGTACATTTAGATGAGTCTACTGCATTAAAAAAGATTGAATATTTTGCAAAAGAGTTTCCAAAAGATAAAGAGGTGAGAATTGAGGTTGGATTTGGTTCCGGACGTCATTTACTTCATCAAGCTGCTAATAATCCAAACGTTTTATTTATAGGTATAGAGATCCATAGACCTTCGATAGAACAGGTATTAAAACAAGCTGTAATCCAAAAACTCGACAATCTACTTGTACTTGATTACGATGCACGTCTTTTTATGGAACTCGTACCTTCGAATTTAGTTGGAGCGGTGTATGTTCACTTTCCTGTTCCATGGGATAAAAAGCCACATCGTCGTGTGATCTCAACTGCATTTATTACAGAGTGTAGACGTGCGTTAAAACCGAGTGGCACATTAGAGCTTCGAACAGATAGTGAAAATTATTATGCTTATTCGTATGAGACATTTATTGCATTTAACAAAACTACACTCTTAATAAATAAAAATAAAGATATAGCAGTAAGTTCCAAATATGAAGATCGTTGGAAAAAGATGGAGAAAAATATCTATGATGTTATTATGACAAATGATGAAATCTCCGAAGAACTTTCAATTGATGGTGAGTTTATTTTTAACGAAGTGAAACTATCAGATGAAGAGATGATACAATTACATACAAAAACACATAGATTTGATGGTGGATTTATCCATTTTGAAAGAGTCTATAAATTAGAAAACGGTGTAATGTTGCGTATCTCTATGGGAAGTTTTGACAGACCGGAACATCTTTATGTAATTGTAGAAGATTCTAGAGCAAGGTACTATCCGGATTTACCGTTAAAATCTAGAAGTAATTTAAAAGCACACAAATATCTAGCTGAGGTTTTACATGGATAAAGTTATAATCGCTGAAGATCTATCTCTATCGTATTCTAATGAAGAAACAATTATAAATAAAGCAAACTTTTCTATAGACTCAAGCAGTTTTGTTTTTATTACAGGTGCCAGTGGTAGTGGAAAATCTACACTGCTTAAGTCATTGTACGGTGCACTAAAACCTAAAGAGGGTTCTCTTGTCGTTGGTGGAGTTGAACTTAAAAACGTGTCAACATCAAAGCTGAATTTTTTGCGAAAACATTTAGGGATAGTATTTCAAGATTATAAACTTGTTAAAGAGTGGACTATAGAGAAAAATATAATGTTACCGCTTATTATAAACGGCTATGATAAAACAGTAACACAAAATCAAGTAGATTCTTTACTTAAGCATGTACGGTTAAAACATCAATCCGGAAAATACCCTATGGAACTCAGCGGGGGTGAACAACAGCGTGTAGCCATGGCCAGAGCTTTGGCACACAACCCGATCTTGATTCTAGCAGATGAACCGACAGGTAACCTTGACGATTACTCTTCACAACTCATTTGGAACCTTTTAGAGGGTGCAAATGAACAGTTAAAAACAACCGTAATTGTTGTAACACACCACATACCGGAAAATATGAAAGTGAATTACAAACATTATCATATTGAGTTTGGAGATATTCGTGAAGTCCTTTAAAAATCATATATCATTAGTTCTTGCACTACTGGGTATTCTTTTTTCTCTCCAAGTTTTTTTAATTGTTGAGCGCTCGATTGACAGTTACAAAGAAAACTTAACAAATAGTTACTCAATGGTAGTAGTGAGTGAAAAAAATTTAAAAGAGCAAGAATTAAGTGATATAAGCAAACTAGTAGCCAATGTAGAAGTTCTTTCACCTGATCGAATCATTAAAAAATTAGATGCATCGATTACGAGAACAAATATGGATCTACTTAAAATCACGCTCCCTAAATTTTATAAAATTAGTTTACATCATTATCCATCTCCAAGCGAGTTAAAAAAGTTAACAAAACAATTTTTAAATAATAAATATATTACAAAAGTTGAAACTTTTGAAAAAACACATGATACAACATACAGACTACTTTTACTTTTTAAAAGTGTAATTAGTGTATTTGCTTTCACAGTCATACTTGTGACAATATTATTAATATCAAAAGAGTTACGAATTTGGCAATTTAAACATCATGAACGTATGAGTATTATGGGACTTTTTGGTGCAGCTACATGGCTTCGTTCAGCAGTTCTATTTCGTTTAGCAATTGTAGATGCTTTAATCGCATCTTTTTTAGCCTTTATTCTTTTTGCATATATTCAATCTCTGCCTATGATAGCTGAAGAGTTTAATAATATAGGAATAAAAATAGTATTTTTTGATTATGTTTATGACTTTGTATTGATGCTTGGAGTCTCTATTTGTGTCTCGGTATTATTAGCATCTTTTGTTGTTTTGGGTCATAAAGAAGAGGTATAATGATTAGAATATTTTTTCTTTTTATTTTCTTTGTTTCCATACTATTTGGTGCAAATGACATCGATAAAAAAATTAAAAAAACAAGTAAACAATTAAACAGTTATAGTAAGAACTACTCTAAAATTAATAGAAAAATGGCACATACTGCCAGGGCTATATTAGAGCAAAAAGAGGAGCTTTCTAAGCAAGAAAAATATCTTGAGAAGTTAAAAGCCGAACTTGATTCAAAATCTACAAGTTATAAAGACAGTACTGAG
>JARRNV010000193.1:0-3790 GCA_037384685.1 Sulfurimonas sp. | reverse complement strand
TGAGCATGAAGTCTACAGTTCTTTTAATTTAGATCCAATATCTGAAAATTGGAAAGAGAAGTTAATTCTAGCTGTGTCTGAACAATTAGAAATTACTGCTTCAATCAGAGGATTAAAAAGGTGGAGTATATAAACTATCTAAAATAGATTACCTGCCCAAATAATACACAACAAATGTAACCCTTTCATAATATAACTTCGCTATCATAATTACATTACTCTATAAAAGGTTACAGATGAATCCAAAAGTATATGTAGTTGACACCAATGTTATTTTGCAAAATATGCAAAACATTTTTAACATCTCGGACAATGGAACAAACATTGTCGTTTTCCATCGTCTGAGTGAAACTCATAACAAAAGTTTTGTATAGTGTATGTTTCATCAAGATCGTGAAACTTTACGATGAAAACAACGTGCAACTGCACATCATCTCAAAAGACAAGTACGAGAGTGAGATGCTCGAGCACAACCTTGCCGAGAGCAATGACAAGCGGATTATCGAAGTAGCAGAACTTGCAAAAGAGTACTACAAAGGGCTCAAAGTTATCTTTCTCTCGATCGACATCTATGCAAGAACATTTGCACTTTTTAAAAACATCAAAACAGAAACACTTCACGATGACAGATCAGACGTTCCTGAGTTTGAGTTTGTCAAGAAGCTCAATGTAGACTCGGTTTACTTTAACTCTTTGCATCTTCAAGATATTCGCGATCTTGATGAAACATACACTATACAAAACTTTTGTTATGAGTTTCACTCAGACGATGGAAACTCCATGTACGGCATCATCGCAAACCACAAGGTCTACCCTATAGAGGAGTCAGACTTTCACCACCTTGCGATCCGTCCGCAAAATCTCAAACAAAAGTTTTTCCTCAAAGCTATTTTGGAAAATATGTACAACCTAATGGTGATCGATGCAAAAGCGGGAAGCGGAAAAACTTTGATGAGCATCGTAAGTGCTATGCGTCTGATCGATCTCGGACAGTATGAGAAGATCGTCTATGTTAGAAACTCGATCGAGTCACTCGACAAAGGGGCAGATGTAGGTTACTTACAACATGGCGCTTTACGATACACTGGAGTTCATCGCAAAGAAAAAACTTAAAAAAAGCGACCACAGGGACAACATAGAATCGATCAAGTCAAAAACAGATGATCTCATAGAGCGCTACAACATAGAGATGTTATGGCCAGGTGAAGCAAGGGGGCGTACACTCAACGATGCTATTGTGATCATGGATGAGTGGCAGAACTCTTCTGAGAGCACGACACAGCTCATACTCTCTAGGCTAGATGAGTCGTGTCTTGGGATCGTGATCGGATCAAACAGACAGATCGACAACCTTTACCTTAACAAGTACAACAATGGTCTGACTACCCTTTTAAAACATACAAAGTATGAACACCCTGAACTTAAAATGTTTGCCATCACACTCGATCGAGCTGTAAGAGGAAAATTTGCAGAGTTTACAGAGAGGATTTTTGAGAACAAAAGAAAGTAGTTTTTTAGTGCTATAATAAAAGCAGATAAATTTGAAGGCTTTTTTATGAAAAAAATTATCATTTTTTTACTCATTATTTTAGGTGCGGGAGCTGGGTATACTTACCTAAAACCCTCACAATCTTCACAAAACCAAACTAGTTTTTACGGCAATGTTGAAAACCGTACACAAAAACTCTCTTTTCGCTTTTTAGGAACTATTGATACGATCACAAAAGATGAAGGTCAGCAGTTTAAAAAAGGGGATGTTTTAGCAACCCTTGACACACAACCTCTAAAACTCCAGCTTGAACAACTCCAAGCACAGATCGAAGCTGAAAAAAGTGTCTTAAAAAAATTTAGCTCCGGATATAGGTCTGAAGAAGTGGCACAAGCAAAAGCAGCTATGCAAGAGGCAAAAGCTGTTTTAGATCGCTCTAAAGATATCTACACCCGCCAAGAACAGCTCTTTAAAAACGGTGCTACCCCTGAAGAGACATACATCATAGCAAAAACAGATTTTCAAAAGTCACAAGCAACCTACAACAAAGCGCAAAGCTCTTACAAACTTATGAAAAGCGGGTATCAGTCAGAGGACATCGAAGCACAGAGAAACAAAGTGCTAGCACTTGAAGCACAAAAAAAGACGCTTGAATACAACCTCAAAGACTCTACCATCATAGCTCCAACTGACGGAACGGTACTTACCCGTTATGTTGAGCCCTCTTCTGTTGTAGTTCCTGTGCAAAACATTTTAGAGATCGCACTGCAAGATGAGTACTGGGTGCGTTCATACATCAGCGAAGCACAACTCGGTAACATCAAACAAGGACAAAAGATGCTTGTCTACACAGATGTAAGAGAAGCGCCGTATCATGGAACTGTCGGGTTTATATCTCCTGTTGCAGAGTTTACACCAAAAAACATCGAGACACCCGAACTGCGTCCCGATCTTGTTTACAGATTTCGCGTGATCATTTCCGATCCGACACCTGAGTTAAAACAAGGGCTTCCTGTTACGATCAAAACGATCTAAGAGATGGTATGAAAACAGTCACTGCAACAAATCTTTTTAAAACTTTTGATGGGGAAAGTACAAGTGCACTGCACGATCTAAGCTTCTCGATCGAGAGTGGAAAGATAACTGGACTTGTAGGACCTGATGGTGCAGGAAAGACGACACTTATTCGCATCATTGCAGGACTTTTAAAACTCACAAGCGGAACTTTAGAGATCCATGAGGACTCGATCGGCTCCATGCCACAACAGTTTGGGCTCGACGAAGAGTTAAGCATAGATGAGAACCTTCGCCTCTATGCAGCCTTGCAAGAGATCGAAGATGAACAAAAACGGATAAACGAGCTTTTGGAGTTTACCGATCTCACACCGTTTCGCAAAAGAAAAGCGGGAGATCTCTCGGGAGGGATGAAGCAAAAACTGGGACTTGCCTGTGCGCTTATAAAAAAACCAAAACTCCTTTTACTCGATGAGCCGAGTGTCGGAGTTGATCCGATCTCCAGACATGCACTTTGGGATATGGTACAAAAACTTTTAGACGATGAGATGGCGGTGATTTGGGGGACATCTTACCTCGATGAAGCTGATCGGTGTGATGAGATCATTTTGCTAAACGAAGGAAAGATGCTTTACAACGGCACACCGCTAGAGATGAAAGCACCGCTTAAAAATGATGTCTATCTGATCGAGGATATTCAAGTAGACAAACGTACTATGCTCACACGTCTTTTAGAATCAGAGGCGATCATGGATGCTGTTTTAGTAGGTGAATCTATCCGCGTAAACCTTATGAAAAATGAAGCGTTTCCATCAGCATATCTCAAAGAGATCGATCCTGATGCTACGGCAGATGTTACAGAGGTAGAGTTTGAAGATGCGTTTATAAAAATGTTGGGTGTAAAAACGATCGCGCACTCGTTACTTGCCCAGCAGATGCAGCAAAAACAAACTACCGATGCCAACCTCATTGAAGCAAGTCATTTAACAAAAAAATTTGGCGATTTTACGGCAACGGACGATATAGACTTCTCGATCAAAGCGGGGGAAATATTTGGCTTTTTAGGACCAAACGGGGCTGGAAAATCGACAACTTTTAAGATGCTGTGCGGTTTACTTACACCAACTCAAGGCACGGCAACGGTAATGGGAGAAAACCTCTACCTTACAAATACAAATGCAAGAGAGCGCATAGGCTACATGGCACAAAAGTTTTCACTCTATCAGACACTCAGTGTACTTGATAATTTGGAATTTTTTGCAGGTGTTTACGGACTCTCACGAAAAA
>JARRNV010000192.1:0-2740 GCA_037384685.1 Sulfurimonas sp. | reverse complement strand
TGTTCTTTTAGTCTATCTTGATCTTTAAAATAATTTGTACTAACATCAGCTAAAAGAGTGAACTCTTTGTAGTTGTCTTCTTTTATGCTTTTCAAGAGTTCCATTATAGTAAGTTTTATGATTTCATCATGTTGTTTTTGTAGTAGTCTAAGTGATTTTAAATAGTTTTGTATATCTTTTTTCTCTTGTAAACTATCAGCTTTGAAGCCTAATGTTTTCACTTCGTTAACTGATTTAGCATAATTTATAACTTTTGATGTTGCAGGAGCGTATTCTTTTAACTTTGAAAAATTATCTGCTGCTTTAAAAAGTGGTGTACCTTGTTCTGAAAATAAAGAAGGGTAGTTTTCATTTGCATATACAAGGGTAGCTATAAAGAGAAAAAATAAACTAAAAATATATCGCATAAAAGAACCTTTAAAACAATTTTAATTAGTATATCATACATTGTGTTTTGTATACTAAAACTATGTTAAACTTTTTAATCTATTTTCAAAGATTTTTACTATAATCCTTTATGATTTTCATAATTTAAAAACAAGTTGGTTGATGAGATATCTTTTAGTTGCAATTTTATTAATATTTATAACTGGATGTAGTGTTAAAAAAATTGAAAAAAACTCTAAGATGGTTGTTTTTAAAACTAAAAGTATTCGCTTTTCGGATTTGGCATATATAGGTAAAGATGATAACGGTGTTGAGATAGACTTGTATGTTGTCGGAAAAGCCTTTAAAAAGATTGCTATTGACTCTATGATCTGCATTGAGGGTGAAGGGTGTATGAGGAAGTCCTCTTTTAATGAGGAGTATCTCTCACCAGAGTATCCAGATGATCTGCTTAAAAATGTATTTTTAGGTGAGCCGATTTTCGATCGAAAAAATTTGCTCAAAACTGATCTGGGCTTTGTTCAAGTTATTCAAGCGAGTGGTGTAGATATTGTATATAAAGTAGAATTGGATCAAATCTATTTCAAAGATCGAACAAATAAAATACTAATAAAGATAAAGGACGTACAGTAATGGCAAAATTTGTAGGCGCACACACAAGTGCAAGTGGTGGAGTGTTTAATGCGATTATAAATGCTGAGGCAATAGGAGCAAAAGCATTTGCACTTTTTACAAAAAATCAAAAAAGATGGGATGCAAAACCGTTTGATGCAAAGACGTTAGACAAGTGGTTTGAAACTTTAGAAGCTTCAGGGATTGCGCCAAAACATATATTGCCACACGATTCATATTTGATAAATCTCGGACATCCTGAAGAGGAAAAACTACAAAAAAGCCGCACAGCTTTTATAGATGAGATGCAGCGTTGTGAGATACTTGGACTTGACCGCCTTAACTTTCATCCCGGAAGTCATCTTGTAAAACTCTCGGCTAAAGAGAAAAAAGATCCAGAATTGATAGAAAAAGTTGAAAACGAGTGTCTGGATGTGATCGCAGAGTCGATCAATATAGCCCTTGATAAAACAAGCGGTGTAAAAGCGGTGATCGAAAACACTGCAGGGCAGGGGACAAACCTTGGTTATAAGTTTGAGCATTTAGCGCGCATAATTGATAAGGTTGAAGACAAAAGCCGTGTGGGTGTATGTATAGATACCTGTCATATGTTTACAGCAGGGTACGACATCAGAACACGCGAAGCATATGACAAAACTTGGGGAGATTTTGATACGATCGTTGGACGTGAGTACCTAAGCGGTATGCACATCAACGACTCAAAACCGCCTCTTGGAAGCAGAGTAGATAGACATCACTCACTAGGACGTGGTGAAATAGGGCTTGATGCTTTTAGATTTATAATGAACGACGATCGTATGGATGACATCCCTCTTATACTTGAGACAATTGATGAAACGATTTGGAAAGATGAGATTGCACTTTTATACTCTTTTGTAGATTAAGTTTAGTTTTTGTAATATAAGAGCAATCAATCTAAGGGGGAGAAATAGATGAGAAAAATAGGGTTATTGTCTTTAGTGGCTACGACAGCACTTTTAGCAGGTGGGTATAAGATACCTGAAACTTCTACAAATGCAGTGGCACTGGGGGCTGCAAATATAGCACACAATCACGAAAATGCAGATGCAGCGTATTATAATCCTGCAAAGATGGTATTTATGAAAGATACAAATAACATTGAAGCAGATGTTATGTATATAGGACTTGATAAAGTAAAATATCAAGGTACAGTAAGTAGTACGGGACCGTACTCTTTAGAGTCAGAAACAGAATCTTTTATAGTCCCGTCATTGCATTATGTGTCGCCAAAATTAGGTGATAATAGTACAAGAATAGGTGTAAGCATAGTGGCTCCTGGAGGACTTTCTAAAAGATGGCAAACACAACCGGCAAAAACTATAGCAGAAGAGTTTAGTTTAGAAATCACAGAAATAAATCCAACAGCAGCATTCAAAATAGCTGATAATTTGGCCTTTGCAGCAGGTTTTAGAATTATTTATTCAAACGGTACAGTGAAAAGTAACGGTGCAGTAGTTGTTATTCCACCAGCTACTACAAGTACTATAATGAGAGATATGCAAGGAGATAGTGTAGATATGGGATATAATCTTGCACTTGCATATCAACCTACAAAAGATATTGAAGTTGGTGTAACATATCGTTCAAATGTAAATTTAAATATTGAGGGAGATGCTACATTATCTTCTTCATTGGATTCAGCAATTTACAGTGGAGGTGCGAAAGTTTCAATTCCATTACCGGCAACTTTAGCAGTAGC
>JARRNV010000191.1:0-2757 GCA_037384685.1 Sulfurimonas sp. | reverse complement strand
CCCATTTTTTACTCCACTAACATAGTTATATAAAACCGGTACATAAAAGAGATTGAGTACCGTTCCCCATAAAAGTCCAAAACCAAGACTAACTGCCAAAGGCTGAAATGCTACTGCATCGGCAGTTGCAAAAAACATCAAAGAGAAAAGCCCTACAATTGTTGTAATAGATGTCAATATGATCGGACGCAGACGTCTTGAAGCAAGTTTAAATATATCTGCTTTTGTTTGTGCAACTCGAAGTGTCGCCATCATAATGATTCCATCGTTTACTATAACTCCTGAAAGACCCAATGCACCAATGAGTGATGGCAAAGAGATGTTAAGCCCCATAACAAAATGCCCAATATAGACACCTAACAATGAAAACGGGATTACCGAAAGCACTATCAATGTTTCTCTAAATGAATTAAATAAGTATAAGATAGCAGTAAAAATCAATATAATCGCAACAACAGATGCAAGAATCAACTCCACTTTCATAGTTCTTTGTTGTTCTCGTTCACCATTAAAACGCAGTTTTAACCCCGGTATCTTTTTGATTTTCTCTAATGTTGATTCTATTTTTTGTAATACTTCTGAAGAGGTTATAATCTTTGGATTTACATTTGCAAATACATAAAAATTTGTTTCCCCATCCTCTTTTACAAGCATTTCTAGGGATTCTACTTTCTCAAAATTACAGAGATCACTGAGCTTTACATATTGGTTTTTTACAAAAATCTCAAGGTTTTTAAACTTCTCTAGATCATTCTTATAGTTTACAGATTTTACTTTTACATCTAAAAGTTCCCTACCATCAAATATAGTTGCTATTTTTTTAGAAAGGTATAAGTTTGCTATAAAATTCCCAATATATTTTTTTGTAACCCCTAATTCTTGCGCATAACTGTTTAGACTTATTTTTATCTCATCAATGCCTACTTTTATATTGTCTCCGTAATATTTGATCCCATCAACTTTTGAAAAAGCATCTTCAATTTCACGAACCGCTTGAAGTGCTTGTTTATGATCATCACTTACCACACCTATACGTATATCTGCTTTAGCGTGTCCCATTTTGTTTTCAACTACCTGCAAACTGCTTAGATGATATTTTTGTTGTAGTTTTTCTTGTTTGAGCCATTGACGCAAATCTCGTGAAATATCTTGAGATGATTTATCACGAATACGGTCATTATCATCATAGTAGAAGCTAAGATACGGCGTAATATACTTATCCATAAAGTTCATAGGTTTAAGTCTGTACAGTTCCATATTCAAATAACCAACATAAGGATACATCTCACGATCTCCTGTTGCAGTTCTTCTATATCCAGCTGTAGAGCTTACATGTTTGACATAAAACCGCTCTTTTTGTTTTAAGATATCATGCTCTAATTTTTGTACAATCGCTAAAGACTCTTCTAGTGTAGTGGTTGGTTGAGCTTTAAAAGTGATGTTGATCGAAGATGTATCGAAAGGTTGAAACATCTGAAATTTTGAGTACTTCATACCTGCAAAAATCAATAACGGTACAACGATTACAAACAGTGTAATAAAACTTTTTTGGTACTTTAAAAGCTTCTCTAAAGCAGAGGCATAAATGTTATTGATCTTTGCCCAAGAGAGTGTTTTTGAGTTTTTTGATAAAGTATGTGATGCATGGATCGGTAAAAATACAAACGACTCTATTAAAGATGCAATAACAAGAGCCGAAAATGCTATAGGGATAAGCTGAATAATCTCCCCCAGTCTTCCACTAATCATCAAAAGAGGAATAAAAGAAAACAAGGTTGTAATAGATGCTATAGTTACAGGTTTTGCCATCTCTTTAGTTCCCAAAAGTGCTGCTTCTTTAGGAGAATATCCCTGTTCTACATACTGCTGTATATTTTCACTTACAACGATCGCATCATCTACTATAATACCAATAGCGATAAGCACTCCTATCAAAGAGTTAACATTGATACTATAAGGTGTAAAATAGAAATATATCGCTCCGATCACAAACGATGTAGGGATCCCTAAAGCGATAATAAACGCCATACGAGGGTTAATAAGGATAGAGATCAAAAATACGATCAGCAATATTCCAAATAAAATATTTGATATAACGATATTAAGTCTATCTTTTATAACGTTTGAATGGTCCATACGTATATCTACAATAGCACCTTTTATCTTCGCTCTTTCAACCAGTTTTTTTACCTTGTCTGAAATAACAATGGCATTGCCTATAGGATTTTGTGAAATAGCTAAACTTATAGAGTTTTTTCCATCCATACTAGCAAGAGTAGAAACATCTTCATACCGTTTTGTTATCTTTGCAATATCACTGATACTTAGCTGTTTATCGCCAATATTTATAACTGTGTCTTCTAGCTTAATGGAGCGCTCTTTTCCATTTTTAATTGAGAGAAAAAACTGCTCTTTAGCGTTATCAATCTTGCCAAGTGGAAAAATATATGAAAGTTCCGAAAAAACTTTTATAACATCATCTAAGGAGAGTCCGTAAGCACTCAGTTTATCTTCATCAATTAATATCTCATAATAAAGATCCGAATCTCCAAAGATTGTCACATCAGAAATATTTTCAATAGATAATATTTTCGTTTTCAGCTTTTTGGCTAAAGTTTGCAACTCACTACGTGAAAGCTTAGACGATCGGATTGAGACTTGCATCAAGCTTCTTGCATGTGCGACACTTCTTACACTTGGTAAGTCCATATCGCTTGCTAAATCAGGTTCAACTATACTTATAGCATCTTCTATATC